>NZ_JAASQW010000003.1:0-181022 GCF_011761925.1 Xanthomonas sp. 60
CGTCCGGGGGCCCCCCGGGGGGGGGGGGGGCGCCCCCCGGGCCGCCCCCCCCCCCCCCCGCGCCCCCCCCCCCCCCCCCGGGGGCCCCCCCCCCCCCCCCCCACGACCCTCGTCCTCAGCGCAGCACGGTCCCGGTGAGCTGCACATCCACGCTCTGCAGCGGTTCGGCCGCTGTGCGCCCCAGCTGGATCTGGTACGTACCCGGCGCAATCTTCCACTGCCGCGCCTGCGCGTCGAAACTGGCCAGCGTCTTCGGCTCCGCCTCGATCCGCAGCGTGCGCTGTTCGCCCGGCTGCAGCTGCACCTTCTCGAACCCGACCAGTCGGATCGGCGTGGTGCTGCCCGCCGGCAGCTTCAGGTACAGCTGAGCGACGTCGGCGCCGGCGCGCGCGCCGCTGTTGCGCACCTGCACGCTGGCCACCAGGCGCTGGCCCTCCACGTTCACCGTCAGGTTGTCGTAGGTGAACGAGGTGTAGGACAAGCCATGCCCGAACGCGTAGGTGGGCGGCAGGCCCTTCAGCGCGGCCCATTTGTAGCCGACATTGGCCCCTTCGATATTGAAATCGAAGGTGTCCACGGGCGTTTCCTTCGGATTGAAACCCAGCCCCGGCACGTGGGGGCGCGGCAGCTGTGATTCATCCACCACCCATGTTACCGGCAGGCGGCCGGAGGGGTTTGCCTTGCCGGTGAGCAGCGCGGCGATGCCCTCGCCACCGCGGATGCCCGGATACCAGGCCTGCAGCACCGCCGGCACGCGCTGCAGCCACGGCATGCGCACCGGACCATTGGTTTCCAGTACCACCACGGTCTTCGCGTTGGCCCGGGCCACCGCTGCGATCAGCGCGTCCTGGTTGTCGGGCAGCTTCATGTCAGGCAGATCGACAGACTCGGCCGACCACTGCGTGGCGAACACGATCGCCACGTCCGCCTGCGCCGCCGCGCGCGCGGCAGCGGCCAGGTTGCGCCCATCCAGATACTGGATGTCCGCATCCGGACGTTCCGCGCGAAGCGCGTCCAGCGGCGAGGACGGATGGAACATCACCGGGCCCGGCCACGTGGTGGGCATCACGCCGGTCACGGCGCTGGTGCCCTTGGCGGTCACGCCCACCATGGAAGAACCACCGCCGCCGATCACGCCCTTGTCCGCGTGCCCGCCGATGATCACGATGCGCTTGGCCGCAGTGCCCAGCGGCAGCAGATCGCCCTCGTTGCGCAGCAACACACTGCCCTCTTCCACCGTGCGCTGGGCCGCCGCATAGCCGGCCTCCACGTCGATCTTCAGATGCTGCGGCGGATTGTCGAAATTGCCGTGCAGGAACATCGTCCGCAGGATGCGCGTGACCATGTCATCCAGGCGCGCCTGCGGCACCACGCCACCGGCAACGGCCAGCCGCAGCGGCGCGTCGAAGAACGTGGTGGCGTCGAACACCTCGCCAGCCGACTGCTGGTCGAGCCCCGCCAGCGCCGCCTTGGATCCGCTGTGCACGCCGCCCCAGTCGGACATTACGAAACCGGGGAACTTCCATTCCTGCTTGAGCACCTGGTTCATCAGGTAATCGTGTTCGCAGCCGTAGATACCGTTGATCTTGTTGTACGAGCACATCGCCGAGCCGGGCTTGCCCACCTCCATCGAGATCTCGAACGCCAGCAGGTCCGACTCGTGCATCGGCTGCTGTTCCAGATCGGTGCTGTGGAAATTGCGCCGCGTCTCCATGTCGTTGAGCGCGTAGTGCTTCATGGTGGAGATCACGTGCTGGCTCTGGATGCCACGGATCGACTCACCCACCAGCACGCCGGCCAGCAGCGGGTCTTCGCCGGCATACTCGAAGTTGCGGCCATTGCGCGGATCGCGCTGCAGGTTCACGCTGCCGCCGAGCAGGATGTTGAAGCGCTGCTGCCACGCTTCGCGGCCCATGGTCGCGCCGCCCTGGTAGGCCACCTCACGGTTCCACGTAGAGGCCGTGGAGGGGCCCGACGGCATGGCGGTGGCGAAATCGCCCGGACGGATGCCACCGGGATTGGTCACCCCAACGCCGGCATCCGCCGACTGCTGCGCGGGGATTCCCAGGCGCGCCACGCCGGGCACGAAGCCGGCCGACCCCACCGCACCTTCCGGCAGCGGGCCGCCATCCTTGCCCAGACCGAAGTAGCTGCGCAGCATCTGGAATTTCTCGTCCTGGGTCATCTGCCCCAGCAGCAGGCGCGCGCGCTCGTCGGCATTGAGTGCCGTGTCCATCCACGGACGCTCGCCGCCGACGTCGGGCCGGTAGTCCAGCACCACCTGCGTGGCCTTCAGCGGCTTGCCGTCGGCGCCCTTGAGACGCAGCGTTTTCTGCTCGGCCGAGGCAAACCCGGACATGCTCATCTGCTTGACCGGTGCAGGGCTGAAACCGGCTGCCGCGCCCGGCCCGGCACCCAGCACCACTGCGGGCGCATCGAGGATCGTCGATGCGATCAACGTATCGATCTGCGCTGCGTCGTCCGGCGCGTCGTTGAGGTAGACCGCCGTCACGTGTCGGCCATCGGCCACACGCAGATAGCGCTGCGCTCCCCGGTGCGGGCCATCCACCGCCTGGATCGGCAGGCGGCTCAGCAGCACCTGGCCACGCGTGGTCCCGCTCGCGTCGGGCGTACCGCCGACGAACTGGTAGGCATAGCCGAGCGTGTCGGCCAGGCCCTGCAGCGGATCGATGGCAGCGGCACCGCGCTCCACGCCCTGCACGCGGATGGCATCGGCATCCAGCGCGGGGATCTGTGCGGCGAGCACGCCGACATCCTCGGCACGGGGGGCCTGCGCGAAATCAACCACCGTAAAGGCCGGCACCTGCGGCGCGGCCCAGGCCGGTACAGCGAGGGCCAGGGCAATGGCGGAGGCCAGCGAAACCTGCTTTGTAAACGTTTTCATCGACGGGCGTCTTCATACCGATGCATCTGCAATCGGTCCTGCAAAGGGGTGCCGCCAGAGGGAGCAGCGCCAGCCGTACCCACGCACTGCATCGCAGCGGCGGGAGGGCAGGATGCGTCCGGGTTTGCGCGCGGACCCCTCCGTCCGGCGTATCAGCCCATTCGCACGACCGCAGTGCGGTCAGCCTGCAAAGAGTCGTTCACCGGCTTCGTTGCTGTCAACCAACGCCGCTTCCGGCCGGTCGTGTCGTGGCCCAATGCCATCGTCCGATGGTCAACAAGCAGCGCTTCGGCTATCGTTCCGCGCTCATTCCAAGGAAGGAAGCTGAGCATGACGCGCGCACTCACTCTCTCGACCCTCGCGATGTCCTCGCTCGCGCTGCTCGCCTCCGGCTGGAACGCCTGGCAGCAGCACGCGCAGCAATCGCCGCAGCGGGTGATCGAAGCGCGCGGGCTGGTCATCCGCGATGTGCACGGCCAGCAGCGCATGGTCCTCGGCGCCCCGCTGCCCGCTGACAGCGCCGGCAGAACGCAGCGGCCGGAGGGCTTCACCGGCTTGTTGCTGTTGGGCCCTGACGGCGCAGAACGAGGGGGCTACGGCACTGCCGACGTCGGCGGCGAGGCGATGTTGATGCTCAACGACGCCAACGGCGCGACTGAAGTGTTCAAAGTGGTCGCAAGTCCCGATCGTGGCGCCACGCTAACGCTCAAGCACCAAAATCGTGCCGGTGCGATGCTCACCTCCTGGCAGGGCGCGCCGGAGCTGATGTTCGTCGATGACATCGGGCACACCTACTTCGTGCGACCGGGGGCCAACGCCGCGCCCTGAGTGAACCGCGGCGCTGACCGTGCGGCGGCCTACTTCGCCTCGCCCATCACCTGCAGCATGTCCGCGCCCTGCGGCATGCCCGAACGACGCTGCAGGACGCCCGCCGCGTCCTTGAACAGGATCGCCGGCGTACCCTGGAAGCCCAGTTCACCCATCAGCCGCTGGTTCGCCTCCAGCTTTCCCGCCACCTCGGCACTGATTTCCACCGGCTTGATGCCACCGGTCTGGAAGCTCGTCTCGTTCTTCAACAGCGCCGCCGACGGATCCTTGGCGGAGAGGATCGCCGCCGCCTTGCCGGGGCTGTCCTCACGGATCACGCCAACCATGATGTGGCGCAGCTGGACCTTGCCGTCGTTGACCCACGGCCGCGCCGCTTCCCAGAAACGGTGGCAGTACGGGCAGTTGGCGTCGCTGAAGGTGTAGACGACGCGCGGCGCGTCGGCCTTGCCATCGGCTACCCATGCACTGTTTTCCAGGGCCGCCCATGTCTTGGTCGTCATCGGTCCGGCGACGGTCTTTTCCAGCGTCTCGCGCGCTACGTCGTTGCCCTCGGCATCGAACAGGCTGCCGACCAGCACATGCTTGCCATCGGCAGTGACGTAGGCGGCGGCAGGCTGCTGCCCGCCCACGATGCCTGCAAAGCCACGCAGGTTGCCGGGCGCGTCGAACTCACCGACGACCTCGAAGCCATGCTTTTCGATGCCTTTGAGGACATCGGGACGGGCCCCCTTGCTCGCCGTGGTCGCGGCAGCGGCAGGCGCTTGCGGGGATTGCGCCTGGCCACAGGCCGACAGGGCCAGCAGCAGCGGGAATGTCAGCGCCGCCGGAGCAGCGCGCAGGAAAATCGACATGGGAACTCCTGGAGGAATGCCAGCGCAGGCTAACGCAGCCCGTGGCATTTGTGGTCGTTCGCGGGCCAGGCGCCGAGCGCGCGTGGGCGGACATGGCAGGGCCAGTACCCACGACAGCGGGTACTGGCCCAGGACGTGTCAACGTCGACGCTCCATCGTGCAGGTCCGGCAAGGACGGACGTCCCCGCTCACCGCAGACGTCAACGCCGTCAGGCCGCGTGGCGTACCGGCGTACCCAGGCCGGGCACCGGGGCCGGCTGCGGGGCGGCCGCGCCGCTGCGGTCGCGCAGCTTGCCCGAGACCATCCTGCGATACGTTGCCGGCGTCATGCCGACGATGCGCAGGAACAGGCGGCGGAATGCGCTCTGGTCGGCATAGCCGACACCCCATGCGACCTCATCGATGGCCCCGCCCTGCTGCAGCAGCAGTTGCGCCTTGGCAATGCGCAGGCGCTGGCAGTATTCGATGGGGCGCAGGCCGGTGGCCTTCAGGAAGCGGCGCTGCAACGTGCGCGGCTCCAGGCCGGAGGCCTGGCAGATCGCACCGAGGGTGGCGCCCCGGGCGGCGGTGGTGTGCAACCAGCGCTGCGCCTTCAGGACATCGCGGTCGCCATGGGCGAAGTTGGCGCTGAAGCGCTCCAGATCCTGCTGGATGCCTGCGGGAATCACGATGCCCTGCTGCTGCGCGACGGCGGTCATGACGCCCTGCCCATGCACGCGGTACACCAGGCGCAGGCCGAGGAAACGCCAGGCCTGCACGCCGGAGACCGTCAGCAGGTCACCGTCGTCCACCAGCGAACGCTCGCTCGGCACCCAGCTCGGCGACTGCCCGGCCAGCCCCGGGTGGCGGCTCAACTCCGGACCGGAGACGGTCCGGCCGGCCAGCAGCCCAGCGCGCGCCAGCACGCCGACGCCCTCGTTCGACGCGGCAAGCAGACTGCCGCCGTCGTAATGGGCACTCAGCCAGTCCAGCAGTACCGTTTCGTCACGGAACGGCGCGCTCTGGCTGACCTGCCCGGGTAATGCGATGACCGCCGGCACAGTAGCTTCCAGCAGCTCGGCGCCTGCCATGCGCTGCGGACCGCCGCCATCGGACCCCATCACCCAGCGCGACACCAGGATCCGCGCCGAGCGCCTGCCCTGCTGCTGTGCCAAGCGGTTGCCGACATGGGCCATCTCCGCAAGCATGGAGGCTGCCGATGGATCGGCACCCGGATATTCAACCACCGCGATTTCAGTCAGGTCGTTCTTGTGTGCGTCCATCTGCATCCTCCTGTTGCTTCCACGAAAAGAACCAGGCCGATTGACGGCGTGACTCTTCGGTGGCTGAAGGGTAGGAACCGTGGACAGGCGGCGGCTATGAAGAAAGCTGCAATCTGCGTCAACGTCTTGGGTCAATCTGGCGCAGATGCCCGCGAGTTGTGACGGCCGTCTAGTTGTCGCAAATGGAAGTGCCTGCATGAACATTCGCCAACGACGTCGCGTCGCTATGACTTGATCTGCACGCTTTTTGGCAGCGAAGGACGAGAACTGTGATCCATCGCTCAACGTAGAGGCGATGTCCTTCCGGTTTTCCTACACGCGAGAGGAAAAGCGGCCCCCGTCCCCGGCAGACGACTTCTGGCCTTCGGTGCCGCATTGCGCGCCACCTTGCACCGTCGCGTGGACAGGGATCCCCCAGGGATTGCCAGTCGGTGCGCACAACGAGGAAATACATAGGCCGCGTCATTTGCGTCCGGCGGCCACGCCAGCCTCGGGGCGGGGATATCTGCCAGATGCTGCAGATGCCTCCCGCGCGTCCACTCCGGATGAGATGCATGCGCACGCTGCACGGTCGCGCGATGGCTCCACCGGGCGTGCAACAAGCGCTTGCCAAGTACGACCCCCATGGCTATTATCTCGCTCCTCAGCGACGTGGGGCCATAGCTCAGCTGGGAGAGCGCCTGCATGGCATGCAGGAGGTCAGCGGTTCGATCCCGCTTGGCTCCACCAAACTTCCGGCTTTAGGCCGTCGGAAGGTCGCGAACCAATTGATGAGTCATGCGTCCCCATCGTCTAGAGGCCTAGGACATCACCCTTTCACGGTGGCGACCGGGGTTCGAATCCCCGTGGGGACGCCACTCATCTGCACTGTGTTTTCCCCCTCGAAGGGAGCGCACGATGCACCGCCCACTGGCCGGTCAGCGGGAAGCAGAAAAAGCTTCCACAAACGTGAATCGGACGGTATGATTGGCGGCTCGGTAACACGGGGCCATAGCTCAGCTGGGAGAGCGCCTGCATGGCATGCAGGAGGTCAGCGGTTCGATCCCGCTTGGCTCCACCACTTTCGACATTAGGCCGTCGAAGGTTCTACAACCTGAAGTTTTCGTGCGTCCCCATCGTCTAGAGGCCTAGGACATCACCCTTTCACGGTGGCGACCGGGGTTCGAATCCCCGTGGGGACGCCAGTTTCAAACGGTCACCTGACCCATCAGGTCATCGCAGCGTTACGTGGGGCCATAGCTCAGCTGGGAGAGCGCCTGCATGGCATGCAGGAGGTCAGCGGTTCGATCCCGCTTGGCTCCACCACTTTCGACATTAGGCCGTCGAAGGTTCCACAACTTGAAGTTTTCGTGCGTCCCCATCGTCTAGAGGCCTAGGACATCACCCTTTCACGGTGGCGACCGGGGTTCGAATCCCCGTGGGGACGCCAGTTTCAACCAGGACCCCGGCTTCGGCCGGGGTTTTGCGTTGCCTGCGATAAACTGCCGGGATGTGCTATTCCGCCCAGATCCGCGCCGACTACGCCAAGCTGGTCCGCCACTATGGCGCGACGATGTCGCTGGACGAGTTCGCGCAGCTGTACATGGCTGATCCTGGCAAGAAGCGGCCGAAGACGCCCAAAGCGATGGACGACGGCTTCCACGGTGCGCGTACGGCGACCGGACAGGACATCGTGGCGATGATCCAGCACTGGCATGCGTTGGAACAGGCCGAACTGGAGGCCGAACTGCACCAGCAACAGCAGCGCCGCGCCCATGCACAGGCCGCGTTGGCACATCGCCCCACCCGGAAGGCGCACAACGAGCTGCGCATCGCCAGCAACCGCATCCAACGCGCACAGGCGCGGCTGGACGATCTGCAGCGCAGCCAGTCGCTGCCACGCGACAGCCGGATTTTTCCCGGGATGTACGCGCCAGTCATGGTTTCCAGGCAGGGCCGGCGCACGCTGGTGCCGATGCGCTACCAGTGCCGCCTTCCAGACAAGGCCGCACGCGCCGACGCGCTTTACCCGGGGACCTACAATGCCCGAAGGGACAGCCTGGAAGGCTACTGGTCCGGCGCATTCGGCCACCGCCACGGCGTGATGGTGGTCCAATCGTTCTTCGAACACGTTCCGCGCGCCGGCCTGCCGTTGCCGACGACGGGGGACGACAGCGCCGATGTCGTGCTCGAGTTCCACCCGGAGCCGCGTCGCGACCTGTTGATCGCCTGCCTGTGGGCCGAATGGGAAGGCCCGGAAGGCCGCCTGCTCTCGTTCGCCGCAATCACCGACGTGCCTCCACCGGACGTCGCGGCGACCGGACATGACCGCGGCATCGTCCCGATACGCGAAGCGCATCTGGAGGCATGGCTGAACCCCGATCCGGCCGACCTGGCCGCGCAGTACCGCATCCTCGATGACCGCGAGGACATCGGCTACGTCTGGCACGTGGCAGCCTGAGGCCACGGCGCGAAGCTTGCGCACTACACCTGTGCGTGGCTTTTGTTTACACTACGCGACCACCCTGCCGGTGTGGCGGAATGGTATACGCAGCTGACTCAAAATCAGCCGGGGGTGACCCCATGAAGGTTCGAGTCCTTTCACCGGCACCAGTGATGGAATGAAAGCCAGGCCACGTGCCTGGCTTTCCTGTATCCGGCCCCGCTCAGCCCTGTGGCGCGCGCCGTTGCCACAGCCGCCAGCTGACCCACCCACCCTGTACCAGCATGGCCATCAGCGCAGCGACCACGAACAGGCGCAGGCCCTGCGCCAGTGCGTCCGAGGCGGGCTCGCCCGGCAGCCGTTCCAGCACCGCCAGTGAGACGGCGGCCACGAGCCAGCAAGCGGTCGCCGGCAGATAGGCGCGCAGCACCCTGCGATCCAGATCCAGAACCATCCTGTGCCATCCTTTCCGTCGTATCCGAGAGACGCCCAGTGTCCACGGCGCCGCTCTCAGATCCTGCGACGCTCACGCCTGGGGGCGGATGCCGAACTGGCGGTTCGCCGGTCGCCCCATCATCAGGGCGCGTCCGGCAGCTCGTCCGGCAACGACGACATGCCACTGGACTCGGAGCGCACCGTGTTCCGGCCCGCCGCCTTGGCGCGATAGCACTGGGCATCGGCCGCCGCCACGGCATCTTCCACGCCCATCCCCGCCGCGATCGCGGCGATGCCGATGCTGCAGCCGATCCGGATCACTTCGCCCTCCCACGGCACGGCCACGGTACTGATCGCATGCAGCAGCTCCTGGCCGATACGACGCGCGCGGAGCAGCGAACAGCCCGCCAGGATCACCGCGAACTCGTCGCCACCCAGCCGCGCGACGACGTCCGAGTCACGTACGGCCGCGCGCAGCGCCGAAGCCACCGCCCACAGCACGGCATCGCCAGCCAGGTGGCCCCAGGTGTCGTTGACCGGCTTGAACCGGTCCAGGTCGATGAACATCAGCGTGGCGGCCTGGCCGGTCCGCTCGATATGGACGATGGCCTGGCGCAGGTGCGCCTCGAAGCCGCGGCGGTTGGCCAGGTCGGTCAGCGGATCGATCTCGGCCAGCTGCCGGGCCTCGCGCTGGCGTGCACGCTGCTGGGTGACATTGCGCAGCACCCATACCGCGCCCCGCAGGCGACCGTCATCCTCGCGCAGCCACGCCTGCGTGACGTCCACTGGAACGCCCTCCCCGCCCTGCATCAGCAACAGGTCCGCCTGCAGATCCACGGCATTGCTTTCCGGATCCAGAAGCACGGCGTTGTCTAGCCGGGACAGGGGCGCGTACTCGGTGGTGAGCTGCATGACATCGTCCACGCGACGCCCCACCAGCGAGGCCTCACCGCCCTCCCCCAGCGCACGCTGGGCCGCCGCATTGGCGTACTCGATGCGTCCGTCCAGGTTCACGCTGAGCACCAGATCGGCCACCGCATCGAGCGTGATCCGGCTGCGCTGTTCGGTTTCGTGCAGCCGCTGCTCGCTGGCCCGCTGGGCGGTGATGTCCTGGATCTGCGACACGAAATGCAACGGCTCGCCCTGCTCGCTGCGCACCAGCGAGACGGAAAGGCGCGCCCAGATCACCCCGCCATCGCGGCTGAAATAGCGCTTCTCAAGATGGTAATGCGCGCGCCGGCCGGCCAGCAGATCCTGCACCAGGAGCAGGTCGGTGTGCAGGTCATCGGGGTGGGTCAGGCGCTGGAAATCGGTCTGCAGCAGCTCAGCGCGCGAATAGCCGAGGATGCGGCACAGCGAATCGTTGACGTCCAGCCAGCGGCCATCCACCGAGACCAGTGCCATGCCCAGCGCGGCGGAGGTGAAGGCACCTGCGAACTTCTCTTCGGCAAGGCGGGCTTCGGCCCGCGCCTGCAGCACCTGGGTGAGGTCCATGGCCATGCTGACAAAGCCGTTTACGAGGCCGTCGCTGTCGCGCACCGCGCTGACCGACAGGCTGACCTGGCGCCGCTGCCCGTCCTTGCGCACGAACGTCCACTGCCGCGACCAGGATTGGTCGCGCGCGCGCCGCGCCATGTAACCGAACAGGCCGCCGACCCGCTCTTCGGCGGGCTGCGCCCGCAGGAAAACGTCCACTTCCACCGGGTCGTGGAAGCGCGCTGGCTCCATGCTGCCCAGCACCTCGCCGGCGGCATAGCCCAGCAGGCGTTCTGCGCCGGTGTTGAACAGGGTGATCACCCCGAAGGTGTCCATCACGATCACCGCCACCTCGTCAGAGGCATCGAGGATCGACTGCAGCCGCTGCTGCGCACCGGCCACGTCCTGGCGGGCCTGCTGCAGATCGCTGATGTCGGCGTGCGCGCCGGCCATCCACACCGGACGTCCCTGGCGGTCACGCTGCTGCACCTTGCCGCGGTCCTGGACCCAGACCCAGTGCCCATGGCGGTGGCGCATGCGCACCAGGCATTCGTAGGCCGGGACCTGGCCGTCGAAATGCGCCTGCAGCGCCTCGTCCGAACGCGCCAGGTCGTCTGGATGCACCAGCCACTCGAAGGTCTCGGCGGTGATCGGCTGCAGCTCCTCCAGCGAGTAGCCGACGATCTGTGCCCAGCGCTCGTTGACCCACATTTCGCCGGTCTGAGGGTTCCACTCCCAGGTCCCGGCGTCGATGCCGTCGACGATCATTTCCAGGCGCCGGGCGCGCACGAGCGACCGCGCCGCCGGATCGGCAGACGCCGGCGCCTCGCTCGACCCGGTCACCGGGTTGCCGGGCAGGCAGGGCTCGGTGGTCACTGCGGGGCCATCCTTCGGCCTGCCATCGTGCATCGCCCGATAGCGCTCCCGCTCCTGCCCGCTGATATGACCCTCATCCTCGCCTCCGCACGCACGGGACGCTGCCCAGGTCGCCTATTCAATCACCAATGTGATCATAGTAGCGTGCACCGTAAATACCGTTGATGGGGCAGCCCGCGGGCGCCCCGTCCGTGGACGGGGAACCGGGCGTCAGCTGCGACGGGCGCGGGCAAACGCGTCGGCCAGCGCGTTGTTGGCCGGCGCCGACACCGGTTTATCGCGTGCCTGGCCGCCTTTGCCGCCTGCCGCCCTCCCGGCAGCGGCCCCGGCACGGCCGGTGTCGCGACCCGGCGCGCCCGCCGCGCGCTCGTCACGTGCCCCCGGCCGGCGCGCGGCCTGCCCCGGCACGTCGTCAAGCCGCCGGGTGAGTGCGATGCGCTTGCGTGCCACGTCCACCTCCAGCACCTTGACCTTGACGATGTCGCCGGCCTTGACCACGTCACGGGGATCCTTGACGAACGTGTCCGAGAGCGCGGAAATGTGGACCAGGCCGTCCTGGTGCACGCCGATGTCGACAAACGCACCGAACGCCGCCACGTTGCTGACCACCCCTTCCAGCACCATGCCTTCGCGCAGGTCCTTGATGTCCTCCACGCCCTCGGCAAAGCGCGCGGCCTTGAACTCCGGGCGCGGGTCACGGCCGGGCTTCTCCAGCTCCTTGAGGATGTCACGCACCGTGGGCACGCCGAAGGTGTCATCGGTGAACTGCTCGGGCCGGAGCCCGCGCAGGAACGCGCCATCGCCGATCAGCGCCTTTATCGGGCGCGCGGTGGCGGCCACGATCCGCTCCACCACCGGGTAAGCCTCTGGATGCACTGAAGAGGCGTCCAGCGGCTGGTCACCGTCGGCGATGCGCAGGAAACCGGCGCACTGCTCGAAGGTCTTCTCGCCCAGCCGCGGCACCTTCAGCAGATCCCGGCGGCGCTTGAACGGGCCGTTGTCGTCGCGGTGCCGCACGATGTTCTCGGCCACCGTCGAGGACAGCCCGGAAACCCGCGCCAGCAGCGCCGCCGAGGCGGTGTTGACCTGCACGCCGACCGCGTTGACGCAGTCCTCCACGCGGGCTTCGAGGGCACGGGCCAGCCGGTACTGGTCCACGTCATGCTGGTACTGCCCCACGCCGATGGCCTTGGGCTCGATCTTCACCAGTTCGGCCAGCGGATCCTGCAGGCGGCGCGCGATGGAGACCGCACCCCGGATCGACACATCCAGTTCGGGAAATTCCCTGGCCGCCAGTTCGGACGCCGAATACACAGAGGCGCCCGCTTCACTCACCACGATCTTCTGCGGCGCCGCCGCCCCCGCCGCGGAGGCCAGCGCGGCGATCACTTCACCGGCCAGCTTGTCGGTCTCGCGGCTGGCCGTGCCATTGCCGATCGCGATCAACGCCACGCCGTGCCGCACGCACAGTTGCCTGAGCGTCTGCAGCGACTGTTCCCATTGCCGGCGAGGCTCGTGTGGATAGATGGTATCGGTGGCCACCAGCTTGCCCGTGGCATCGACCACCGCGACCTTGCAGCCGGTGCGGATGCCGGGATCGAGGCCGAGCACGGTCTTCGGTCCCGCAGGTGCGGCCAGCAGCAGGTCCACCAGATTGTCGCCGAACACCGTGATGGCCTCGGCCTCAGCCTTCTCACGGGCCTGGTTGAACAGGTCCAGCATCAGGTGCATGTGCAGCTTCGCGCGCCAGGCCAGGCGGCAGGCGTCGAGCAGCCAGCGGTCGGCGGCACGGCCCTGGTCGGCGATGCCCGCGCGCAGGGCCACGCGGCCCTCCGCGTAGCGGTTGCCGGCCTCCGGGTCGGGGCCCGGTTCCAGTTCGAGGAACAGGATCTCCTCGCGCCGGGCGCGGAACAGCGCCAGCAGCCGGTGCGAGGGAATCTTTGCCAGGGCCTCGGCGTGATCGAAGTAATCGCGGTACTTCGCGCCCTCGGCCTCCTTGCCCTCGGCCAGCCGGGCCCGGATCACGCCGGTGGCGGACAGCCACGTCCGCAGCTCGCCGACCAGCGCGGCATCTTCGCCCCAACGCTCCATCAGGATCGCGCGCGCGCCCTCCAGCGCAGCCTTGGCGTCGGCCACCCCCTTGTCCACGTGCACGAACGCTGCAGCGGCGTCCTGCGGATCCTGCGTCGGATCGGCCAGCAGGCCATCGGCCAGGGGTTCCAGGCCGGCCTCGCGGGCGATCTGCGCACGCGTGCGGCGCTTGGTCTTGTAGGGCAGGTACAGGTCTTCCAGCCGGCTCTTGGTATCGGCGGCAAGGATGTCCCCACGCAGTTCGTCGCTGAGCTTGCCCTGCTGCTCAATGCTGGAAAGCACGGCGGCACGGCGGTCTTCGAGCTCGCGCAGGTAGGTCAGGCGGGTTTCGAGGTTGCGCAGCTGGGTGTCGTCCAGGCCGCCGGTGACTTCCTTGCGGTAGCGCGCGATGAACGGAACGCTGGCACCTTCATCGAGCAGTGCGATGGCGGCACGCGTCTGCGCGGTCTGGGCGCCGATCTCATCGGCAATGGTCTGGGCGATCTGCTGGGCGAGCTTGGAGTCTGACATTGCTTCCGGCCGAAGCCGCTGTGCGGAAAGATCCCCCATTCTCGCCGCGTGGGCCGGGCGCGTCGATGTCTGTGCCGGTACCCTTTCCGGCCAGGCGGATGCGATCGTCATCCGCCTGGCGCGACACCGGCCGCGCCGGTGCCTTCATGTCACCGCATTCAGCGGTAATGGCGTGCGGCGTGCTGCATGACGATGTCGTCGCGCAGTCCTTCCAGTGCCATCAGGCGCACCTTGCCCACACCCTGCAGTTCCATGAACCGCTCGGTGTAGATCTCAGGGCCCTGCAGGGTGTCGGCCTGTGACTTGCTGAACCCCCAGGGCATCACACCCTTGTCGCCATCCTTGCTACCACCGACATAAAGAACGATTGCCATGTGATGAATTCCTCCACTTGCATGCTGCTGTGTTGCCGTATCGTGCTGCGCGTTGCCCGGCGGTAGGAATTCCCCACATGACCGAACAGGGACAGGCTAGCCGAGCGCACCTGACTGGCGCGTCACGAAGCGTGGCAGGGGGCTGTTGCAGACCCGTGACGCCAGCTTTGCAGCGCCTGCACGCCTGTCAGCGGCGCAGGGGGAGCCATCAGCGCCACGGCCACCAGCCCTGCCCGCTTGCCGCATAGCGGTCTGCGGCGCGCTCGAACCGGTTGCGTGTACTCACGCCTCCGCACAGCAGATACAGCGGCAGGAACAGCGGCCCCAGCACGAGGTACTGGAACACGTGGGCACGTTCGTGGTCCTCCAGGCGGACCAGCGGCTCACCGTGCGCGCCGGCGCGATGCGCGTAGGTGGTGCAGCGCACGCCGAGGTCGTCGCCGGTGTGCAGGATCACATTGCCCAGCGTGATGGCGCCACCCGGGCCCCACGGCCAGCGCTCGAAGACCAGTGCACACTCGCGGCGACGCCAGTGCATGCGTGCACCGGCGCCCAGGCCCGCCAGGCCACCGAGCAGTCCGACCATCGTGTTCGGACTGGTCCATACCGCGCCCAGCAGCTGCAGGGCTGGGAGCCAGCGCGGGGGGGCCGTCAGTCGGCCTGGTTGGGGATCAGCAGCCATAGGATCAGGTAGACCAGGATGCCGGGAAACGCGGCCGAGGCGAGCGAAATCACCACGAACAGGATGCGTACCAGGCTGGAACTCCAGCCGAAGCGCTGGGCGATGCCGCCCATGACACCGGCGATCATCCGGTCATTGACCGAACGCGAGAGGGGGCGTGGCGTTGTGTTCATCGAGCAGTCCCAGGCAGGCAAAACCGGAGTCTAGCGCGCACGCTGTCTACGGCGCGCGTTGACGCAACGCCCGCAGCTTGGCGGCGAACCACACCGCCGCCGTCTGCTCAGGCTGCCCGGGGCATGCAATGCGGTACGGCGTGCCGCTCATGCTGCTCTGGCTGGCAGCGCGTTCGATGAACTGCTCGGCCGTGTCCACTTTGTCCTTCCGCAACAGGTAGTCGTACTTGCGCTGCAGGTGCGCGCGCGCTTCAGCGGCGCCATGCCAGGTGCCATTGCGCTGGAAACGGCAGGGAGAGCCATCCAGCGCGCCCACCAGCGACGCAATCTCGCGGCGGGCCGCATCGCTCGGCGCTGCGTGCGCACTCTGCGGCCCGGCCGTGGCCGACGCCATGGCCAGGCATGCCAGGAAAACGGGCTTCATGCGGAGCGTTCCTTCAACCAGCGCGTGATCGTCCCGGGAACCTCGCGCTGCGCGCGGCCGGAGACATAGATGCCGATGTGCCCACCGCGGAAGCTGCTTTCGGTGTAGTCCGCGCTGCCGATCCGCGCCCGCATCGCACGCGAGGCATCCGGCGGTACCAGGTGGTCCTGTTCGGCGTAGATGTTGAGCACCGGAAGTGTCACCTGCGAAAGCTGCACGGTGGCCTCACCGATGCGCACGCCTGCATGCATCAGGCCATTGCCCTGGTAGAACTGCTTGATGAAGTCACGGAATGTCTCACCGGCCAGGTCCGGCGAATCGAAGATCCACTTCTCCATGCGCAGGAAATCCTCCAGCGCGGCCCGGTCATCGAGGATGTCGAGCAGGCCCACGTACTTCTGCACGTTGAGCCGAAAGGGCTTGAGCATCAGGTAACTGGCATTCATCAGGTCGGCGGGGATGTTGCCGAGCGTGTCCACCAGCAGGTCCACGTCGACCTGGCGGGCCCAGTGCGAAAGCATGTTGTCCGGCGTGTGGAAATCAACCGGCGTCACCATCGTGACCAGGTTGGCCAGCGTATGCTGCCGCAGCGCGGCATAGCACAGCGCGAACACGCCGCCCTGGCAGATGCCGAGCATGTTGATCGGCGCGCCGGAGGCGCTCACCAGATGGTCGACGGCACCGGCGATGTAGCGCAGCAGGTAGTCCTCCAGGGTCAGGTACCGCTCGGAGCGGTCCGGGTAGCCCCAGTCCAGCACATACACATCATGGCCCTGCGCCAGCAGGCGCTGCACCAGGGACCGGTCAGCCTGCAGGTCGACCATGTACGGCCGGTTGACCAAGGCATAGACGATCAGCAGCGGCGTACGCTGCTGGGGTGCATCGGTGCCGACGAAGCGGTACAGCGCGACGCGTCCATCGCGCCAGATCTCCTCGCGGGCGGTCGCGCCATAGTCCACGTCCTCCACTGTGGGCAGCAGCTGCAGGCCCTCCATCAGCTTGCGCTGCATGGTGAGGGTTTCCTGCATCAGATCATCGGCATTGAATCCCAATGGGCCTTTCATGGACGCGGCTTCCGTGCGGGCGCCCGCTTCGCTGCCGCCGTCTTCGCCGGTGCCTTGGCGGGTGACTTCACGCGGGTCTTCACCGGTGCCGCCGCCGGCGCCTTCGTGCGTGCCGGACGCGTCGGTGGTGCCGGTTCCCGGTGCACCAGCTGCGCCACACTGGCCTGCAGGCGTCGCAGTTGGCGCTCCAGGTCGGCGATGCGGCGGTGGGCCGTGTCCATCTCCGAGCGGGTCGGCAGGCCCAGGCGCCCTGACACGTGTTCCACTTCCTCCTGCAACGCTGCGCGCAGGCGCATCTGCGCATTGCCCATATCGGCGAAGACCTTCTGGAACGCCTCGGACAGGGCCACCTTCGCGTAGGCCTCCTCGGCCGCCTCGATCCACAGATCGAACATCGCGCGCGCGCTGGTGAGCTGGGTGCCGGGCTGTTCGTGCTCGGCCAGGCGCTGCTCGAACAGATCGAACGCCGCCTCCAGTGCCTCGCGCATCTGCGCGAGGTAGTCCTTCGAATGCGCCTGGAAGGCCTGCTGGCTGCGCAGCAGGTGCTGCCACCGCGCCTGGTGCTCGCGCGCCGGCCCGAAGGCCGGGCTCTGCAACCACGGCGCCGCCTGCTGCTGCAACTGCTCCAGCAGGGCGATCAGTGCCTCGCTGCCCTGCACCCCGGTGCTGCCCTGCGCGCCCTGCAGCATCCAGTGCAGCAGCCCCTCGCCCTTGCCCTGCCCCAGTACCGCCTCACGCCAGGCCTGCGCGACCTCGGCACTGGTGGTATCACGGCCGGCGAAGCGGGAAGCGACCTCCTGCATCGTGCCGTACCAGCCGCCGGCCTGTTCGCGGAAGCGCCGCACGGCATCATCGGCCGCGCCGGGGCCGCGTTCGGGCAGCAGCTGCGCCCACCAGTCCAGCACCTGTTTCCAGTCGGCCGGGTTGCCGCCAGCGCCCTGTCCCGTGGCCTCACCGGGGGCACCGAAGCACTGCCTCACGAACGCATCGAAGGCGGAAGGCCCGGCGCCCGGGGGGATGTGGTTCATGGCCGGCGCCCCCGGGTCACGGCTTGGGGATGTGCAGCGTCTTGCTGATCATCAGCGACCCGGACAGCGCGAACAGCAGCACCAGCGGATGCAGCTGCCACGGGCCCAGCTGCCACTGGCCCAGCCACAGGTCCGCACCGATGGCGCCGGTGGCCGCTGCGATGGCCAGCACGATCACCAGCAGCAGGCTGGTCGGGATCGGCGTGCCCTCGAAATACGGCACCTTGTCCCCGCCTTCGGAAAGCGCTTCGGCGGTGACGTTGTAACGGGCCAGGCGGCTCACGCCGCAGCACACGAAATAACTCAGCACCAGCCAGTCCCAGCCGCCCTGCATGCCACAGGCATAGGCCAGTGCAGCCGGGGCCACGCCGAAGGAAATGATGTCCGACAGCGAATCCAGCTCACGGCCCAGGGTCGAGCTGGAGCGCCGCCAGCGGGCGATGCGCCCATCCAGCGCATCAAAGATGAAAGCCAACGGGATCAGCGCCATGCCGAACAACAGGTAGGCCATCGCCCCGTCCTGCAGGAAGCGCATGGCCGCGAACACGGCGCCGGTTCCACAGAACGCGTTGGCCAGTGTGAACCAGTCCGCCAGCTGGAACTCGCGCAGCATGGAGAAGTGTCGTTTCATGGAAGCTCGCGATGGCACGGTGACTGACAGAGTACGCGACCACGCCGCAGCGCAACAGCCACGCGGGCGCTCCGCATCAGCGCAGGTTGCGAATGGGACCGTCGGCAATGGATTTCATGAAGTGCGGTGAAATTTTGACCATCCATCTTGACACGCTTGGTGGGTGGCGGCCGCCAAAGGTTATCCACAGTCTTGTCAACCAACAATCCACACCCCCTGTGGACAACCCCGTCTCACCCGCTGCGACACTGGCGATGGAATGACCAGCCACGTTCAAAGCCGGGTGAACTGCCATCGCTGCAGCCGCCCGTCCCGATACGGCATCACCCCGTGGAACGCGCGCGGGTCGTCGTCGAACACCAGCGGCAGGAAGTGGCGATCGCCCTCCCACATCGGCAGCGTGTCCAACCGTGTCAGCTCGACCCACTCCAGGGTGCCCTCGTGGTTGCCGCCATGGGGGGTCCCGTCGAAGGCATCGATCACGAAAACGAACCCGAACCAGTCCTCGCCCCCTTTTCCGAACCCCGGCCAGCTGATCGTGCCGCGCAGGCGCATCGCGGTGCAGTCGATGCCCGCCTCCTCCTGGATTTCCCGGCGCATGCCCGCGGCCACGTCCTCATCAGGCTCCACCTTGCCGCCCAGCCCGTTGTACTTTCCAAGATGGAGGTCTCCCGGCCGCGTGTTGCGGTGGATCATCAGAACCTGGCGCCGGTCGGGCGACAGCACATAGCCCAGGGTGGCAACGATGGGGGTATACGGCATGACGGACGCGATCCGGCGACGGGGAACGCACGATTATGGCGTGGAACGGCGGGCCGCGCCGGTGCGCTGCGTCAACGCACGGCGGCGAGCCGGACTTCGCCGGCGGCAACCCGCGCGGAGCCGTCCGGATCGCGGCGCAGTGTCGCCACGCCATGCCCGCGCTCGGCCAGGTAATCCAGCCATTTGCCGAGGAACGTGTTCATCCGCATGCGGTGGCTGATCAGCTGCGCCGGCGGCGGATACATGCCCATGACGTCCTGCCAGCGCCGGCCCACGTAGCAGTGCGTGGTTTCGGCCTGTTGCGCGTCCAGGTAAAGCCGCACATACGCAGAAGGATCAGGCTGACCGGTGAGCGGGTCGCTGATGTCGTAGGTCAGGCGCAGTTCGACGGTGTAGGCGTGGCATTCCAGCACATCCAGCCGTACGTCCAGTCCATCACCGACGGAGGACACGTAGCTGCCGACCGGCAGCTCGCCGGGCGCGAACAGGCGGACCAGGTGGCGGTGATTCTCCGCATAGAGCCCCATGAGCCAGCTCAGCCGGCTGAGGCGCGGAATACGTTGGGTTCGGGGGAATGCTTGGGCCATGCGTCGATCCTACACGGTTGGCCCTGACCCGCAGGTGCCGGCCCGCCAACGGCATCCCCCAGGCCCACGCCCCCCTCCCGGGACGGCGCGGCCGCAGGCCGTCAGTAAAGCTCGCGCTTGAGCCCCAGCGTGGCCAGCACCTTGCTGGAAATCTCCTCGATGGAGGTGTGGGTGGTGCTCAGCGTGGGCACGCGCTCCATCTGGAACAGGCGCTCGGCGATGGCGACCTCGCGCCGGCAGGTTTCCAGGTTGGCGTAGCTGGAGTTCGGGCGCCGTTCCTGGCGGACCTGGTGCAGCCGGTCAGGATCGATGGTCAGGCCGAAGAGCTTCTTCCGGTAGTTGCGCAGGCGCGGCGGCAGGCGCTCGCTTTCCAGGTCTTCGTCGGTGAGCGGGTAATTGGCCGCGCGCACGCCGTAATGCAGGGCGAGGTAGATGCAGGTGGGCGTCTTGCCTGCCCGCGAGACCGCCACCAGGATCACATCGGCGTCGTCGTAATTCACCGCGATGCCGTCGTCGTGGCTCAGCGCGAAGTTCATTGCGTTGATGCGCCGGTGGTAGGTCTCGAAGTCCACCATGCCATGCGCCTGCCCGACCTTGGACAGGCGCGGGCTGGACAGTTCGCGCTCCAGCGGCTCGATGAACGGGGCGAACACATCTAGCATCATCGCCCCGCTGCCGGAGAGGATCGCACTCAGTTCCGGGTCCACGCAGGAGTTCACCACGATCGGCCGGACCTGGTACCGCTCCCCCGCCGCCTGGATCCGGGCGCAGGCCTCGGCGGCTTTTTCGGGGTCGTCGATGAACGAAAGCCGATCGGTGATGAAGCTGAATCCGGTGAACTGGGTGAGCAGGCTATGCCCAATGGTTTCAGCGGTGATACCGGTTCCATCGGATACGTAGAACACCGGCCGGATGGTCGTCATGAGTGCAATTTCCCAGTCCGAAGCTTAAAACGCCTGCTGTCACACGCTTGTGTGCACAGCGGTCCGACCGGCATCATAGCGGCTTCTTCCCATGGACGCGGCCATCTTCAGCCCGCCCGGGCGATGGCCAAACGGAGCATCGCGCTTGAACGAGAACATCCTCTGGTTGCACGAACTGCGCTTGGCCGATCTGGCACGCGTAGGCGGCAAAAATTCGTCCCTCGGCGAAATGATCGGCAACCTGGCCGGGCTGGGCGTCTCCGTCCCCGGCGGTTACGCGACCACATCCGACGCCTTCAAGGACTTCATCGCCCATAACGATCTGTCCAAGCGCATCTTCGACAAGCTCGCCACGCTGGATGTGGAAGATGTCAACGCGCTGACGGCCGCCGGCAAGGAAATCCGCAGCTGGGTGACCGAGGCCCCGCTGCATCCGGCGCTGGACCAGGACATCCGCACCGCCTATGCCAAGCTCTGCGAAGACAATGGCGGTGGCGAGGTGGCGGTCGCGGTGCGTTCGTCGGCCACCGCCGAAGACCTGCCCGATGCGTCCTTCGCCGGCCAGCAGGAAACCTTCCTCAACGTGACCGGTGCCGACGACGTCGTGCACAAGGTCAAGGAAGTGTTCGCCTCGCTGTACAACGACCGCGCGATCGCCTACCGCGTGCACCATGGCTTCAAGCACGAGGACGTGTTCCTGTCGGCCGGCGTGCAGCTGATGGTGCGTTCGGGTGTCGGCGCGTCGGGCGTGCTGTTCACCCTGGACACCGAATCCGGTTTCCGCGATGTGGTCTTCGTGACCTCCTCGTTCGGCCTCGGCGAGATGGTCGTGCAGGGTGCGGTCAATCCGGACGAGTTCTATGTCTACAAGCCCACGTTGAACGCGGGCAAGCCGGCCATCCTGCGTCGTTCGCTGGGCAGCAAGGCGATCCGCATGGTCTATTCGGACGTGCCCGGCGAGCGCGTGCGCATCGAAGACACGCCCGAGGCGCTGCGCACCACGTTCTCCATCAGCGATGAGGACGTGCAGGAACTCTCCCGCCAGGCGCTGACCATCGAGAAGCATTACGGCCGCCCGATGGATATCGAGTGGGCGAAGGATGGCGTGAGCGGCAAGCTGTTCATCGTGCAGGCACGTCCGGAGACGGTGAAGTCGCGCAGCCACGCCACGCAGATCGAACGTTTCGCGCTGTCCCAGAAGGACGGCAAGGTGCTGGCCGAGGGCCGCGCCGTGGGCGCCAAGATCGGCGCCGGTACCGCGCGCGTGGTCAAGACGCTCGACGACATGAACCGCGTGCAGCCCGGTGACGTGCTGATCGCCGACATGACCGATCCCGATTGGGAGCCGGTGATGAAGCGCGCCTCGGCCATCGTGACCAACCGCGGCGGCCGCACCTGCCACGCAGCGATCATCGCGCGCGAGCTGGGCGTGCCGGCCGTGGTCGGTTCGGGCAACGCCACGCAGCTGATCCAGGACGGCCAGCAGGTCACCGTGAGCTGTGCCGAGGGCGATACCGGTTTCATCTACGAGGGCATCCTCGAGTTCGAGCGCACCACCACCGACCTCGGCAACATGCCCCCGGCGCCGTTGAAGATCATGATGAACGTCGCCAATCCCGAGCGTGCCTTCGATTTCGGCCAGCTGCCGAATGCCGGCATCGGCCTGGCACGCCTGGAAATGATCATTGCCAGCCACATCGGCATCCATCCGAACGCATTGCTGGAGTACGACCGCCAGGATGCGGCAACGAAGAAGAAGATCGACGAGAAGATCGCCGGCTACAAGGACCCCGTGAGCTTCTACGTGGACCGCCTGGCCGAGGGCATCGCGACGCTGACCGCCTCGGTGGCGCCCAACCCGGTGATCGTGCGCCTGTCGGACTTCAAGTCCAACGAGTACGCCAACCTGATCGGCGGTACCGCGTACGAGCCGCATGAAGAGAACCCGATGATCGGCTTCCGCGGCGCCAGCCGTTACGTCGATCCGAGCTTCTCCGAAGCCTTCGCGCTGGAATGCAAGGCCGTACTGCGCGTGCGCAACGAAATGGGCCTGGACAACCTGTGGGTGATGATCCCGTTCGTGCGCACGCTGGACGAAGGCCGCAAGGTCGTGGAAGTGCTCGAGCAGAATGGGCTCAAGCAGGGCGA
This sequence comes from Xanthomonas sp. 60, assembly GCF_011761925.1. Lineage (NCBI taxonomy): Bacteria > Pseudomonadati > Pseudomonadota > Gammaproteobacteria > Lysobacterales > Lysobacteraceae > Xanthomonas > Xanthomonas sp. 60. Next base: position 22,453 of record NZ_JAASQW010000003.1, read on the forward strand.
GAACGGCCTGAAGATCATCATGATGTGCGAGGTGCCGTCCAATGCCCTGCTCGCCGATGAGTTCCTGGACATCTTCGATGGCTTCTCGATCGGCTCCAATGACCTGACCCAGCTGACGCTGGGCCTGGATCGCGATTCATCGATCGTGGCGCATCTGTTCGACGAGCGGAACCCGGCGGTCAAGAAGCTGCTGTCGATGGCGATCAAGTCGGCACGCGCGAAGGGCAAGTATGTCGGCATCTGCGGACAGGGCCCGTCGGATCATCCGGACCTGGCCGAATGGCTGATGCAGGAAGGCATCGAATCGGTATCGCTGAATCCGGATACGGTGGTGGATACCTGGCTGCGCCTGGCCAAGCTCAAGGCCGCCGGCTGAGGGTGTGCCGGGCCCTGCCCGGCCGCGGTTGGCAGAAAAACGCCGGGCACTGCCCGGCGTTTTCGTTCCAGGCACCGATGGAACGGGGCGTCACCGCGTCGAGGCAATCCGATCGTAGGCGTCCTTCACCACGTCCTCGCCATACTTCATCTCCAGCCGACGCACGATGAAGTGCCCGCGCGCCATGTCCTGGTAGTAGTCGGTGAACATCGTATTGAGCGCCGCACCGGTCGCTGCACCGACGATCGGCACCGCCTGCGCGGCGAATTTTTCAGTGACCACCACGCCGAACCGCGCGGCGACCTTCTCGACCAGCTTGGCCAGAAGTTTGCCGGCCTCTTTCGGGGCAACGCCGAGCGTGAGATTGCGGCCGGTCACCACACGGCCCGCCAGCTCCGCCGAGAGGTGCCGCATGACATCGGCAGTGAACCCGCGGGCCAGGTAGTAGCCGGTTTCGCTGGCATCGTCGCCACCGTCGTTGCCGCCCAGGGCAAACACCTCCAGGCAGGCGTTACGCGTGCCCGGATCTGCCAGGTCGAAGCCCTCGCTGCGGGCCACGTCGGCCACCGCACGCATCATGATCGTCGTTGACAGGGGCAACTCGACCAGCAGGGCCGAAAATCCGAATGCCCCTCCCACCGCGCCACTGGTCGCGGCCGCCAGCTTGTGCCAGCGCGTGGATGCGGATTTTCCCGGCGTATTGGCCATGCTCATCAAGGCGCCCTGCACGGCCTTGGTCAGCGCGGCATGGACGGCGCCATGAATGCGCCGGGACAGGCCGGACGGCAGCTTTTTCACGGCGAATTCGAGCGGCGCGCCCACCACGTTGGCCATGCGCGCCGTCAGAGTGGGCGCCTCGAGCAGTCCCACCGCACGCTGCAGGTCGGTCCAGTCCTGTGGCTGGTGGGCGATATCACGGGGCAACGCGGTGAGTTCGTTCATGGCGCCGATCATAACGGCGCCTGCGTAAACGGTGTGCAACGCGCGGCGCGGGCCGTGCGGGGCATTGCTCAGACCATCGTCAGGCCTGCCAGCGGCCCCATGTACTGCCGGTAATGCTTGAGCTCGTTGATCGAATCGTGCACATCACTCAACGCCGTATGGCTGCTGGTCTTGCCCACGCCCGCCGCGACGGCCGGTGCCCAGCGCTTGGCCAGTTCCTTGATCGTGGAGACGTCCAGGTTGCGGTAGTGGAAGTACTTCTCCAGCCGTGGCATCTGCCGGTGCAGGAAACGGCGGTCCTGGCAGATGGAGTTGCCGCACATGGGCGAAGCGCCGGCACCGACCCACCCGGTCAGGAAGGCGACCGTGCGTGCCTCCGCCTGCGCCAACGTGACCTGGCTGTCCAGCACCCGCTGCCACAGGCCGGAACGACGGTGCTGGTTACGGTTCCACTCGTCCATCGCTTCCAGCGTCTGCAGCGGATGATGGATGGCCAGCTCCGGGCCCTCCGCCAGCACGTTGAGCTGTGCGTCGGTCACCACCGTGGCGATCTCGATGATCGAATCGTTATCGGTGTCCAATCCGGTCATTTCCAGATCGATCCAGATCAACCGCTCGTTGCTCACGCCGCTGTCCGCCATCGCATTGCCTCGCTGCAGGGCGCGCCTTGGCAGCGCGCCGGTGGAAGAAGAGGCCTGCATCATACCGTGCGACGCTCAGCCTTCCTGTGCAGACGGTCCATCGAGCACAAGCAGCGGGCGGCCGCGCTTGGCACGGAAATAGTTGGTCAGGGCCAGGCTCGCTTCACGGGCCAGCACGCCGCCCTGGACCGTGACGCGATGGTTGTGGCGCGCATCCCCGACCAGATCGAACACGCTGCCGCAGGCACCGGTTTTCGGATCCGTGGCGGCGTATACCAGCCGCGCTATCCGTGCATGCACAAGCGCCATCGCGCACATCGCACACGGCTCGAGCGTCACGTAAAGCGTGCTGCCGAGCAGGCGATGGTTGCCCAGCGCCCGGCCCGCATGGCGCATCGCCACGATCTCTGCGTGCGCACTGGGATCGTGCTCGGCGATGTTGAGGTTCCACCCTTCACCCAAGACCTCCCCCTGCGCGCTGACGAGCACCGCACCGACAGGAATCTCGTCGAACTCACGCTGCGCGCGTCCGGCCAGCGCGAGCGCATGGCGCATCCAGCGCTCATCTGCATCGTGTACCGGCAGCGCCTCAGCCATGACCGTGGTGCGTCCGCAGGAAGGCTTCGAAGGCGGCGAGCGTGGCCGGGCTGACGTGGTGCTCGATCCCCTCGGCATCGCGCCGCGCGGAATCCGCATCCACCCCCAGTGCGAGCAGGAAACGCTCAACCGTCTGGTGGCGCGCCCGGACTTCCTGCGCGAGCGCCTCGCCGGCCGGCGTCAGGAACACGCCACGGTAAGGCCGCTGCACGGCCCACCCTTCCTTGACCAGGCGCTTGAGGGCCTTGGCGACGGTAGGCTGGGCCACGCCCAGGCGGCTGGCGATGTCGACCTGGCGCGCCTCGCGACCGTCGATGATCAGGTCCGCGATGAGCTCCACGTAATCTTCAACCAGCTCGGAGCGGCGGGCCTCGCGCACCTGGGCAAACCCATCCACGTGCAGCTGCGGTGCAGGCAGTGCGGGTTTCGAACGGGTCGCGGACGGCATGCAGGCTCCAGGCCAGGCGGATTCAGCAAAGGCCCATTGTACCCCGGCGCGACGGGCCCGGCCCTGCTGGGCAGGGACTGGCAGGCGAGGCGCGCCGCGCGTTCATCGCTTGTCGAGCAGGTACAGGAACTCGGTGACATGGCGCTCGCGCCCGGCCAGATTGCGGCTGCCGCGGAAGGCGTTGTACCGCGTGTCCATCACGCTCAGGGCGCCCATGCCTTCGAGGGCCTGCTGGAAACGCGCCTGGCCGATGAATCCTTCGGAGTTGTAGGAGATCAGGACAAAGCTGGCACGGACCGCGGCGACGGCATCGAACAGGGCGGTTTCCGCCGCCCGCGCGCGGTTGTAATCCGAACGGTTCCAGTCCTTCGGAATGCCCGACACCCGGCTCACCTCGGCCGGTCGCCGGTAGTCACACAGCAGGTTCAACATGAAGTAGTTCGAGCCGTAAGGATGCTCGTTGTAGGGCGGATCGAAATAGGCCACGTCCACCGGATCAAGCTCGCGGACCAGTTCATTGGCGTCGCGGCGGTGAAGCTGCACCTCGCAGGCGTGACGGCTGAACACCGGCGCCTGCACCTCGATCTCCCGCAGGATCCGGCTCAGCGCATTGCGTGCGTCGCCGCCGAACTGCCCTACCCCGTCGCGGTTCTTGTAGAAGCCCTTGAACACACCGGAGGTATTGGCGTACATGGACGCCTGCGCCAGCACCGGCGACAACAGGAACGGCCGCAACGCGGGCGCGGTATCCGCCAGGGCCGTGCAGAACGTATCCAGGAACAGCGCGTTGCGCCGGGTGTAGAACGCGCGCTCGCCAGGTTGGATATCGGCATCGTCGCGCGGGGCGTACAGCTCGCTGATGAAGCCGGGCGACAGCTCGCCGGCGGTGCACCTGCGCAGCCGTTGCAGCTCCGCCGCCAGGGCCCGGTGATCCACCTCCGCCGCATTCGCCTGATGGCAGGTGTTCACCACCTGGCTGTAACGCTCCAGATCGTTGCAGTGCAGCCGCCGTGCGTGCCTGCGGGCCAGCCGGGCAACCACACCGGAGCCTGAGAAGAGGTCCAGAAAATCGATCTTCGGACGCCCAAGCGCCTGCCGGGCATGCAGCAGCCCCGCCTCGATGAAGGGCAGCAGTGCCCGCTTGTTGCCGAGGTAGGTGATGAGCTGGCTGCGCAGGAAGGTCGCCTCGCCTGCGTCGTCCACGGATGTCATCCGCGCGGGCTTTGCTTCCTCGGCAACGGGCATCAAGACATCGACCATCGTGTCAGGCCGATACGCAATGAAAGAGATGCCCCGCGCATCGTCCGCCACACGCCTTGTCCACGACGCCGTGCCGTGAGCCCCACCCGGGGACGCAGACAGGGCTCAGTGCTGTCCCCCGGAATTCTCCGGACGCCCCGCGCCTTCCCAGTTGCCAGGCTGCTCACCTGCCGGGCACACGCGCAGATACTGCGCGAGCGAATCGTAATCCGCCTGGCTCCAAGGCTTTCCTTTCGGATTGGGATGGCAATACGGCATGATCATGTACGACCCGGTATAGGGCGGCGTGGGCATCCAGCACCGGCTCGCGTTGCGCTGGCCCTGCGTGCAGAAAACGAACGGATCGTTGTTCCGGTACCGCAGGCCTTCGTAATAATCCGACTGGGCGGCAGCGCTCATGCTCGACACCAGTGCGATCAATCCCATCCCGATTCTGGTCTTCATGAAGTTCCTTGCTCCTCAAAGCCCCGCTCACCGGGGTCCTGTGCTGCTGGTGATTGATTAGGCACGCGCCTGGAGCCCGGGCTCAGCGCTGTGGTTCCGCTGCCGACCGCGTGCTTTCCACAAGCGTGGTTTCCAACGACGCCGCTCCTTCCCATTGTCGAGCAGCAGGCGTCGCAGAGAAAGCACTGATCGCCTGCTGGATGCCCCCGTCGTCGGCGGTCCGTGCGGCTGCGAACACGCGGTCAACGAACTCGGAACGGTCCTCGTCCAGCCCCGGAACCGGTCGCTCGACGGCCGCACCGCGGGTACGGAGCTCCTCGAGCGCATCCAACGCGCGTCCATCGCGCCACATCTGCAGATGCAGCTGCGGCGTGGCATCAGCGGGAAGTCGTCCAGTGCGTCCCAGGGTGCCCACCTTGTCGCCCGCCGCGACACGCGAATCGTGCTGCACCGGCAGACTATCCAGGTGACGGTAGCCACTGATCACGCCATCGTCGTGGTGGACCCGCACGCTGTGTCCAGCGGCGCCATTGTTGGGCATGACCGCGGCACGCCCTGCAGCGACGGCAAGGACAGGGTCACCGACTGCACCGTGGATCACGACGCCTCCATCGGGTCCGTTGGCCGCCGCATTCCAGTTGCCCGGAGTCGGCCAGACCAGGGGCTCGTCCCGTGTGCCTGACGAACCGTGCCCTGCCCCCTGCGCGTCGATCGCTACGCTCTGGGTGACAGCGAGCGACTCGCGCGCCGATAGCGTGTCCACCGCGGCCCAGTAGCTGAGGGCAGCCTGCGTCAGGCGGTCGTCCTGCAGGGCGTGGAGCAGAGTGAAGGGCTCGCCCGTGACGCGTGCGTAATCGTTGGCTGCGATGCTGGCCAGTAGATTGGCGCGGGTATCAGCGCGGGAAAACCGACCTCCCTGTGCGGCCTCCTGCAGGGATGCATATCCCTCGATTCCCTGCTGCCGGGCCACATGGACATCCAGGGCCGTGGGGTGATCGGAGCCAAAGAGCAGGCGTCCCTCCCTTGAAGCAAGTTCCGACTGGATCCGCGCATAGGTGCTGGCCAGTCCAGCCGCCAGCGCGACCGGATCGGCATCAGCTGCGGCAACCCCGCCGGATGAAGAAGGGAGATCCGATGCGTTTGCCAGCGACTGCTCCTGCAAACGCGCGTAGCGCAGCAGTTCGTCGGTGGAGATCGCATGCTCTGAAGACGCGGCTTCCAGCGCCTGCGTGACAGCAACACGGTAGGACACAGCCATCGATGGCTCCTCAGATGAAGTGAAACTGTGGCGGGCCACAGAACGTCAACCGGACTCTATCCGTGAGTCATGTACAGGGCGGTCAACTCGAAAAGTGGATCAGGGCAGATACCGCCCGGCTTTCGCGTCGAAGGTATAGGTTAGCCCATCCAGCGGGGGTGGGCCACCTGCCGCCGTCGGGGCGCAGGTGCGGGAGGGTTCGGCGGGAATGAGCAGCGAAGGCAGCCCCTCGCCGCCAGCGGGGCCAAAGGCAAGCGATCCTGCCCCGGCCGTAACGCCCTGATCCTCCTCCAGCCCGGCCAGGACGCTGCCGAGGTACCCCCAGCGACGAAATGGCAGGGAATCGGCATTCAGCGGATCGAACAAGAACAAGGCGTAGCGCAGATAACCCGATCCGTTGAAAAAGCTGCGGGTCGGTACGGCCAGCAGAAGACGGCCATCGGTGGTTGCCTGCGACAACACCGGGCGCTGGGGGTCCAGCGGGTCGGGCTGATCATTGCAGCCGAACTCGCCGACATAGCCATCGGTTTCCAGCTGCAGCCAGCGTCCGGCCGCGGGGTCGCTGTTCGCGCCCGGAGCCCGTGCCGCCATGAAGGTCGCCTGCCCGATCGCCACGCAGCCCGGACGCATCAGCCGCCCGTCCCCTTCCAGCCCGGATCGCGCAGCGGTACGGCACGTCAGCGCGACAAAATAATCCTGGCCAGCGAGGCGGAAGGCGTGCCCCATCCAGAAACTCACAAGGGCGCCATCGTCCACCTCATAACAATGGGCCCCATCGCCGTCGCGCTGGTAAACGATGTACAGCACCGCGTCTGGAGACGGCGGCCGGGGAACGGTCATGCCAGGGTCCTTTTGGATAATCCGTCACAGGCTGGAGCGCATGATACGCCGTCACTGGGTTGCGGGCGCGTTGCGGCCGGACGCCTGCCCTGCCCGGCGCCCCACCGCGCTCATCGACCCGAGGTGTGTGGCGCGTCCTGCTGCTGCGCGCCAGGGTCCGGTGCGAGCGCAGGCACAGGGCCATGCTGCATGGGCAGGCTCGCCGCCTCCGCCCGCTGCTGGAATGTCTGCCCGGCCTCTGAGAGCTGAAGGTCCTGCACCGCGGCGCGGACGGCGTTTCCCGAGCCGGTCTGCGCTGCGTCCAGCAGCTGGCCGACATGGTTGGAGGGACGGCCCGGCCCGGTTGCCGAGGACAGCCCCTCTGCCCCTTTCCCGCCCTCACGGGCCGGCGCCATGCCCCGGCCCGGCTCCCCCGCCTCCACCGGCCCGCGTACTGCGGACACGCCATCCTGTATCCAGCCCACCGGTCCCCGCACGCCCAGGGTTACCGCCCGCCGCAGTGATTCCACGTCCCCGCGGTAATCATCGATCATCCGCACGTTGTCTGCCGCGCGCGCACGGGCTGAGGGGTCCTGGAGGATTGACACATCAGGCCGGCCCTCCCCGTCCACGGGCAGGAAATTGTGCATGCTGTGCGAACCCAGCGAACGACCGGCGGCCACCAGGGCAAGATCCGGCGTGACCGCATCGAGAACGCGGTTGTTGAAGTAACCGGACTGATGCAGCACCGTGATCTCACGCTCGGTCGCATAGCGCATCGTCTCACCGTAATGACCACTGGCCGCGCTCACCGCATCATTGGCCATCACGTGATTGGTGACCCGGCCATTGGGCCCCTCCGGGATACGCCTGTTCAGACTCGCCGAGCCGTAGGCATTGAATGTCTCCCCGCGAAGGTCGTAATGGTGTGCCGCCACCTGCGCCAGCGCGCCACCGAGCGAGTGCCCGGTGACCGTGACCTCCGGTGTCGACTGGCCCGGCTTGGCTTCGAGCGCATGCGCGAAGGCGATGGCACGCCCGGTCAACGCAATCGCGTCTTCCGCCTGGGGGTTGGTACGCGCGACAACCATTGCGCCATCGGCAATCACCGCGTCCTTCCAGATCTCCTCGGTGCCCCGGTGGGCCACCACCACATCGCCTCCTTCCAGGCGTTGATAGATCGTTCCCTGATAGCCGGTCCGCGGATTGTCCGCGTGCTCGACAATCCGATATTCCGCGCCCTCGATGACGTGGATCTCGTCCTGCTCGGCAGGGCGCCGACCAACCGCCAGGTCACGATAGGCGTCATTGGCAAGCCCAGCGTACTCCTGCGATCCGATATTCATGCGCCGTCACCCGTGGCAGATATGAGGATCCGGAAAAACTCGGCGCGCTTGTCGGCGGGCACCTGCTCAAGGTCTTTCTGCCCGAAATCAGCGAAGCCATCCTGTTTCGCGCGTGGGTAGTATCCCCCCCAGTAGTACTTGGCGGCCGTTGCGCCGGCGGCCAACTGGCTCCCCTTGATGCCTGCCACGAACCGTGCGTCCTGCTCAGTGCCGCCTGCACGCAGTGCCACGCGGGCTTCGGTCAATTCCCAGCGGCAGACTCCCCGCCCGTAATAATCCTCGTCCAGGATGCGATCGGCATATACCACACCAGTGAACTCGGTATCAGACAGGCGCGTCAGTTCAAACGTCTCGTTGCTTGTGATCGAGGGAACAGCGCCGGAAAGCGCATCGCGCTTGCCGCATTGCGCAGCATTGACCACATCGTACTGAACCGTGCCGCGCACTGAAGAGAAATCGCCGGGTGCCCCGTCCACACGGATACGCACCCGGAGCGGGTGGCGGGGGGCCGGATTGAGTTTGCGCAGCGGTGTTCCAGCAGTTTCAGGCGGGGTGACGTCATTCATCGTTCGAGTACCTCGGTTCTGGCCAGTGCAGGCGGCGATGGGAAGGATGAGCGCACATACGGCGGCCAGGCGCGCTGGCCAGCGGCGAGGGAATCGAGTGCTCGGAAACAACTGCATGGGAACCTCCTTCGCCGATTTGTCGGAAACAGCTTACCTCGCCCGCATGCGCGCGCCACCTTCCGTGCCCGCGCCCTCACCGCCTTTACAAAGGCTCGGTTAGACTCCGCGACTCCAACCCGGACGAGCCATGATGATGCACAGCCGTGCCCCCTTCAGCGGTATTTCCCTGCTCACTGCGCTGGTCGTGGCAGGCTGCGGCATGGAGCCGCAGGCCGACGCCTCCGCGCCCACCGCCGACACATCTCCCGCAACTGTCACAGCACCGAGCGAACAGAATTCCATGGAAAACTCCACCAGCACTGAAGCTGCAGCGACCGCCAACGCCCCTACCCCGGAGCGCGTGCTTCATCAGATCACCGACGTGGAAGGTAATGGCAAGCTGAGCTATGAGATCAGCAACGGCAGCCACGTGAACTGGTGGCACGGCCTGACCTTCGAGGCCGCTGGAAAGACGTTCTACACCGGCTTTGCCTGGACCACTCCCAACAAATACGGTGCCGCCCGGCAGAGCGGCGCCGTGGATCCGAACGGTAAAGCCACGCTGGCTCACGCGACCTATACGGCAAGCGCATCGGGTTCGGAGAATCCCTGGACGCTGGTGGGCAGTGAATCCTGGATTGGCGAGTTCGGTCACGCCGAGCGCGGCAACAGCATTGATGGCTCACGAAAGGCTGTCCAGTGGAACTCGCCATCGGGCAAGTTCATTCTCGCCCAGCCCAGTGTGGTCACCAAGGACGGCCAGAGCAGCCCTGCGTTCGAGGTCCTCGTGTTCAACCCCGGCGAACTGCAGGGTACCGAAGACCGCAAGTGGCGCCATCTGGGCACCCTTTCGGGGCAGACGCTCGAACTGGTTCCCGACGCAGGTTCGGATATGCCACTGGTGCGGGTGAAGGGTGGTTCAACCGAGGGGGGTGACAAGCCGCACGACTACCGCTACGATTCGGATAACACCACCTACCGGTCGATCTAACGGTAGCGGACCAAAGGATTTGGTCTGGATCGGCCTCGACGTGGAAGCGCAGTGCGCTTCCACGCTGCACGCATGGAGAAAGCGATGCATCATCGAAACTACCCCTGTCTTTCCGCGCAACTGCCGCACAGCCATTTTCCGGTGCCTTCCGGCGTAAGCGCCATTCCGCTCGGGTCGGCGAGCCGTCGCCCGGCAGCGTGCTTGGCTGGCGCCTGCCTCACGCTCTGACGCCTTTCACCGGTCGCTCGCCATGGCGGGCCGATACTGATACGCCTTGGCTTGCCACCGCCTTGACTGCGTCGCGATCTGTGCGGACACCGGCATCCCGACCCTAATCGAGAAATCTTCAAATGCCTGCGATCGATTCTGCGAGTTCCTCCTTGTCCCTCTACGCTACGCGTTCCCTGTTGGCCATCGGGCTGCTTGCCGCCTTGGCCGGATGCAGCGCTGACTCCGCCCCGGCCGCCTCCGGCGCCGTGTCGCCGGAGCCCACCAGCACGGACGCCCCGCCTGCCGCAGGCGCGGTCGCCGACGCGGCGCAGAACCCTGCCGCGCCGGCCACTGAGCTCGACCCGTCCAAGACCGAGCAGATCGTGAAAGAAATGCTGGCCAAAGCCTACGGTGAACAGTCTTTCAAGGCGGCGGACGGTTGCTGGTCACACAGCCTGGACGGTGCCAACGGCGAGGTCGACTACTGCATGAAGCCCGACGCACCCAAGGTCGTAGCGACCGCCTCGGGTACGCAGGTGTATTTCCAGACCTACAGTGACCCCGAAGCGGATGCCTATTCGCTGGTCGATCCCGGCCTGCGTGGACTGTTCGCTGCCACGGTCGCAGCCGACGGCAGCTGGAAGCCTCTGGCGGTCACGCCGGCCATGGATCAAGGGCAGGCGGGAGACTGCGGCTGTCGTAACGCCGAACTTGTGCAGGTGGGTCCGGCCCTCTACGGCTGGAAGTCCACTGCTGGCGGTACCTGGCAGGGCGTCACCGTCGCGATGAATGACCTGCAGGTGCCGATGGACGGGACGTTCCGCAACGTTTCGCGGATTCCTCAATCCGTCGAGTCCGCGCCCCAGGAAACCGTCCGCGTGCAGATCGATCCGCAGGGAGCGCCTGTTGCCGGCTTCTATCCGCTCAAGGCCACCCGCACGCGGGACGGCAAGGACGTCGGCAGCACCGTAGTCGCATTTGATCCTGGGTCCAAGACGTATCCGTGGGCGCAGTGATCCAGCGTTCGATGCCCGTTTGAAAAATCCATAGAAGGAGCTGCAGATGTCAATCAGAGATGTTCGTTGGGCCGCCAACCGCCCACAACTGGAAGCCGCCGCCAAGGCCGCGGGCATCGAAGTAGACGTGATGGTGAAGATTGCCGGATTCGAGTCGGGGTTCAATCCCAATGCGCGCCCGGTTTCCACGTCCAAGCCTGAGCTCAATACCGTCACCCAGTACGACGGCACCAAGGCGATCTCTTCGGCGCATGGCTACGGTCAGTTCCTCAACGGGACCTGGGCGACGATGATCCGGACCTACGGTGAGAAATACGGCGTCAGCAACGCAGCCGACCTCACCGATGCACAGGCCAATGCCCCGGCGTTGCGCGAAGACACGCGGCTCCAGGCTTCGATGCTTGCCGAATTCACCCGTGAGAACATCGAACGAGCAGCGGAATATGGCGGCAAGGACGTGGACGCCAATGTGTATGCCATGCACAACCTGGGGTCGGGTGACGCTGTCAAGTTTCTCGGCGGGCTGCGTGACAACCCCAATGCCCGGGTCGACAGCGTACTGAGCGCCAAAGTCATCTCCGGCAACCCTTCCCTTTACGGCGACGGGAGCATCACGCTGCAGGCCGCCTACGGCAAGATGGGCGACCACATGGACAAGTACCAGGCATACGCCGACGAAGCCACGCGCGGCCTGCCCAGTGGCTCCATCAGCGCCGGCGCGCAGACGGCTGCACCGACCCGCGCGCCACGCGATCCGATGGCCGACGGCGTGCTGGCTCCGGATGAGCGGGGCGCGCCGGTGTCACAGCTGCAACAGCAGCTCAATGCACTGGGCTACACCGGCCGCGATGGGCAGCCCTTGGGCACCGACGGCAGCTATGGTCCCAACACGCGGCACGCCGTGGAGCGTTTCCAGCAGGACCGTGGGCTGGAGGTCGACGGCATCGCCGGACGCGACACGTTGCAGGCGCTCCGCACCCCCGAGCCGCATGCGGCGGCGATGCCCGCCCAAGGCGCAGCGGTGGCGCCGGGCCTCGCCGCAGCCGGCGCAGCGGCGTCTGTCGGCGCTGCGGCCGGTGCGAGCGCGGCAGCGCTGCAGCAGGCGGGCGCTGCCCAGGACGCCAAGGCGCAATCCGCAGCCCCGCTGGCTCAGCCCTCCGCCGCTGCAGGCAGCGAGGGCGTGACGCTCAACCGCGCGTATGAACTGACACGTCAGTTCGACGACGTGAAGTACGGTTTTGGCGACAAGCGCCCTGAGAACGGCCGCGTCGACTGCTCGGGCTGGGTGGTGCGCCTGACCAATCAGACCATGGCCGAAGTGAACGAGCAGGCGGGCCGTGACGTATTCCCCAAGAGCCAGGAATTCAGCCCGGGCATGGACCACGCCGCGCGCATCATCGAGAAGGCGACCGAGCGCTCGGGCGTGGCGCTTTCGGGTGCGCAGGTGAACCGTGAGGCGCTGCGCGAAGGCATGATCATCGGCGAGGACAATGGCGCCAAGGGATGGGACGCTGGCCGCTTCAAAGGCATCGACCACATCACCATGGTCGTGCGTGATCCCACCGATGGCGAGCTGAAGATCAGCCAGTCCCGCGGTGGCGAGGGCGTCGACCTCATGCCACTGGATCGCTATCTGGACCAGAAGAATGCGCGTGGTGTGAAGCTCTTCGCCACCGATCCCCTCGCAGCCGCACGCGACATGATCCAGGAGAAGGACGGTGTGCGCGCAGCAACCACTGAGCGAACGGACGCCAGAGCGGGCCGCTCTGAAAACGAACACGCTGGACCGACGCTGCGTGAGAACAGCCGAGGCACCAACGTCCAGGCCTTGCAGGAAAATCTGAACAAGCTGGGATATACCGACAAGGCCGGCAAGCCTTTGGCGGCAGACGGAATCTTCGGTCATCGTACTGAAGAGGCCGTCAAAGCCTTCCAGCGGGAGAACGGGCTGAGCGTCGACGGTGAGGTCGGCCCCAAGTCACGCGCAGCGCTTGATCGTGCGCAGGACGCTGAGCGTTCGGGCAGCGCGCCGGCTTCCGGCCGTGGCGAGCAAAACGTCACGCAGCCGGCCGGTGGCAGCACCCTGCTCTCATCGCTGCTGGAGGCAGCGCGCAGCGGCGATTCGGCGGCCATGCGCTCGGCCATGTCAGATCTTGCCAATGGACCGACGGGGCGGGCATTCAGCGAAGCCAGCGCGGGTGCGCAGACGCAGGTTGCACAGCAGGACATGGCCAATGATCGCAGCGCTGGCGTTGCCGCAGAGCGCTAAGACCTAAATGGCTTTCCGTGCAGCCCAACATCGTGCTTGAAAGGAGCCGGATTCATTGTCACTGGTGGTACGTTGATGACGGTATGAAGATAGCTGTGATTGCGGGGCCGCGAAAATATTGTGCGTGACTTGGCGCGTTTGCCCCGCGAGTCGTTCAGCTGTCGTCATTACAATCAGACCGTTGGTAAAAGGGGGGTTTTTAGCGCTTTTTTAAAAAGCCCCCTCTTTTACTTGGGACCGTGCACTTTCCATAGACGGCGGCACGGGTACAACGGCTGTTTCTACGTGCATATCATGGGCTCCAAGGGCGAGGTAGCGGTGCCGACGGACACCGTCGATGCGCTCAGGTCACCCGACGAGTGCTTTCGCATGACTGATATTGTCTTTAGTGCGGACAAGATTACGGCAAAGTACAGGTTGGCGCCGTTGCGTTCGCCCCGGTTGGAAATTGACCGGGTGCGAGGCGAAATCCAAACCTTGGGCGCTCCATCCACGTTCCACGGCATCTGCAGACCCTACGATCCAGCTGCTGTGCGTAACGCTTTCTGAGACACCATTGCGGTCAAGAAGAATCAGGACTTGGCGTACGTAGCGCATGCGCAAGGATTGTTTGCGGGGCACCATCACACCCAGTAATGCATGCGATGGCCCGCCGCTCCTTGCTCGCGCCATGCGGTTAATGAAGCGGCCTAGACCACAGCTGGTCATCATCGTCGGCGCTCGGTGACGCCGCCGTAGGCTGTAGAACGAAATCCAGTCAGCGATCGCGCTGAAGGGATGCACCTGGCTCTCTGAGCGGTGGCAGTGCACGCACTGCGTCTTCGGCATCCTGATTACCCGCTCCTATATTCTGCCCTGCCATGGGCAGTGTGGAGGGTCATCATGGCCAGCTCCAACACGGCCGCGCCCATGCCGCTCCTCCCGATGGATGACAGCGGCGCCCAAAGCCGCCGAGGCGTGCTGCACTCGATCATCACGGCCGAACTGAGCTGCACCATCAACACTGACATCAGCAATCCCATTACGTCACGCGGAAAGGCCTGAGTGGGATTACCGTGAAATCAACGCTCCCATTTTATGCCATTGCAGCTTATGCCATTGCAGCAATATACGCCGCCCGGGATACGCGCGCCCGCTGGCAAGACTATTTTCTTATGTGCTTGGCGGTGCGTCAGTAAATCGAGCACCCGCTTCTGATAGCTTGGCAGTCGGAACCGCAGCGCCTGACAGCCTCTGCTTCTAAACTTTCCAAAGGACCGCTTTCGGGCGAATTGTAGTAGATCGTCCAGTTCTCCTCGCCGAAAGCCAAGGCAGCGCAGGTATTGACAAATGTTTTCTCTACGCGACAGTCATTGCCGCCATTACGCGCACAATCTTGATTTGCCAGCTTTTTTGCTTGCCTCTCAGACTCGGCGTTGATGGTCCACCCAAACTTTCCTCCCAAGCCAAGAGACAGAGCACCCCAGCGGTTCGGCGTTCGACGATCCCCTCGCTGCGAGATGCCAGCGCCCGGCACAACCACCGTGTTGTATCCAGTCGATCCTGGCTGATATTGCGCGAATGCGTTGGGTGAGACAACAGCTAACAAAATTGACAATGCGATTTTGGCATTGATAGCTCTTGACACCGAAGCTTCAGCCCTTATGCCAGAAGAACTAAAGGGTATGTTAGGCAATTTCACATTCTATCTCCGCTTGCCATTTTCGGTCATTTTTTGATCAGTTTCGGGATTTACATAGTCCTGCTTGTAATCCAAAATCTGACCCGTGCTATTCCTGCCCAGGTTACCCAAGCTCGAATTAGCTGCGAACTGGCCAAGTGTCCCGTTGAAGAACATCGCGGCAATCGGCGGCGTCATCACCATCAGTACTGACGACAGCAACCCTATTCCGCCCTGCTGAATGGCCGCGGAATTGAGGTCGCCGCCGAAACCGAGGCCTCCCGACATCCCACTGGAGGCCGCGTAGGCCACCAGCGTTGCGGCCGCTGTCACCGCGACAAGTTTGGTCGCCAGTGACACCATGAAGGCGAGCACGGCCATCGAGAACATTGTACCGACCCCGTAGAGCAACCATCTCTTGAACAGCTCTCTCGTCTGGTCGAAGACCAGGCAGAGAATGAACAGTGGACCAAAGCCGACAAAAAGTACCAAGGCGAGCTTGTAAAGAAGCAGCATGGCGCCGCCAATGACTGAGGGTCCGCACGGCTTCAAGCCTTTTCTTGCCCTTTACGTCCTGCGATCAGACATCAAAAGCCCTCATGCACGACCCTGCACCCCGCGCCACACAGCTCGCGTGCCGCTCGACGCCAACTCTTCTGAGCATCTTGAACCTGCTCGGCGCAACTCCATGCCGTGCGCCGTGATTGGGGCAACGAGGTAGCCGAAAGCGCGCGACGCGCGTCTTGACGGCTCGCCCTCTAACGGTCATTAAGTAAAAATATTAACAACATTAGAGTGTTGACCAATCACGCTCACCAGGAAACTTTTGACTCAAGAAGTGAAACATTAACACTCCTACGACCCTGTAGCGTTGAATTCTCCGCCAGCAGCAGTCGAGCCTAATTACATCTGTTCCAGGCGCTAATTCTCTTCAAAGTGAACAACCACTACGAATAATGGTGCACTCAGTGCCGCATCTCGAAAGCGCTTCCAGTTCAAGTTCCCGCAAACTCGACTTGCGAGGCGGTGCAAAACTCGTAGTCCAGTTGTCTACACCCCATGCGAGTGCTCCGCATGTGTTCACAAACGTCTGTTCCACCAAACAATCGGGACTCCCATTCCGCGCACAATCATCCTGTGCCATGCGTTTGGCTTCCTCTTCCGTCCTAGCTCCCATGCTCCACCCGAACTTTCCCCCTGTACCCAACGAGAGGGCGCCCCACCTGTTCGGCGAACGGGCCGCGTCTTTGCCAAGGGCATTGCCAGGTACGACCACGGTATTGTATCCCGTGCTACCCGGCTGATACTGAGCATGAAGAGTAAGTGGCATTAGGAGAACTGCGATAGACACTACTGCCAAGGCTCGCTCGATTCTCATACAAATCCCTGTATTCGATATCCAAATAAAAAATAACCCAGCCAACGTCGGAGCCGTTTAGAAACACCTAACTAATCCTGACGCCTCTTATCCGAAAGGTATGTATCTAACGGTCGCACAGCCCCACAACAAGCCGCGATTTTTCTCATTGGGACTACCCAAGTTGGATTCACGCACGACGCTTAGCTCAGAAAAAATTGCAGCCTTTGTAAGCCAAGGTAGCTGCACTTGGAATCCAAGAGCTGGAGCCCGCTGTTCCTACTCCAAATACGAACGCTGGACCAAGTGCGAACTAACCCAGCTGCCTCTGGAGAGCTCATGACGCCTGGCGGCGCCATAAGCTCTTATGAGGACATAAATACGGCGTAGAGGTCAAACGTATCGCTGCGAGCGTAGATACAATTCTTTACCTGATCAAGCATGTGATCCCTACGGGCATTAGACGTCCGATGGTACGTGGCAAGAACGCGGTCAATACCGTCCGCGAACTCAAAGGGAACAACCGCTTCGGACAATTTTGCATTCGGCGCCACACCTTCCAAGCACCTTGGCCTCTAGTTTATGAAGTGTCATGCTCTGGGGCGGAGCATAACTTGCAGACCAGTTTTCCGGTCCGAACGCGACGGCACCGCAGGAATTGACAAACGTACCTTCGACTTCACATTCGGCACCACCATTGCGGACACAATCGGCAAGTGCAGCTCGCCGCGCTTCACGCTCTGACCTCGCTCCAGTGGTCCATCCAACCGTCCCCCTGATCCCTGCGAAAAAGCACCCCAGCTATTCATAGAGCCAGTACCAAACTTCCCAAGAGAGTTCCCGGGAACTACAACCGTGTTGTATCCGGCACTACCAGGATGGTACTGGGCAGACGCGTTAAAAGCGCCAAATGAGATCAATAAAAATTCCAACGACAGAGCAGATATGCGGTTCATGATTGGCCCTCGAAGCAATGCAACCCCCTAAAGGTCGCCTTTATTTCATAGCCGAGGCCGCCAGCTCGGAAACACTCCTCGCTCGCCAGCCGCGTAGCCTCGCGGTCTGAGGGCGCACCAAGAACCCAGCCAAACTTATGTCCGGGGGGTTGGGAATATGCGCCCCAGCAACTACAGGCGTTTCGTTCGCTCGCGATGCAACTCGTAGGAATTATCACGGAATTGTATCCGGGCGTACCGGGTTGGTACGGCGCCTTACAGACAAGAGGCAGGCCTCCTGCTACAGCAACACCGATGCGACAAGTACGTATCTCGCGGCCGCACAGCTCCTCTACCAGCCACGATTTTTCTGAGTGAGCCCTCAGAGCGAGCAGTCGCTACGAACAATTTTGCATCCGGCACCGCAACGTTCGAGCGCATCAGCCTCCCGCTCCGACTGACTTGATTTTTCCGGAGGGGCATAAGTTAAGGCCCAGGCTTCCGGACTCCAAGCGAGCGCGCCGCACGAATTAACGAACGTCCCTTCGATCTTACATTCAGTACCGCCGCTGCGGATGCAGTCGTCCTGCGCCCTAACCCGAGCCTCACTCTCCGTTTCCGCTCCAGAGCTCCAGCCGAACTTACCCCCTGCCCCCCGAGAAAGTGCTCCCCAGCGATTAACTGAGCGAGTGCCGTTTTTTCCAAGAGAATTGCCGGGCACGACGACCGTGTTGTATCCCGTACTACCTGGCTGATATTGAGCATACGCGCCGAAGGATGACGCACAGATCAATAGAGATCCCACAAACATAGCTGACATGCGCTTCATGATGACCTCTCAAACCAAGCAACCTGCACCAAACTGAACGCCCTACTCGGGACGCGGCTCACACTTGAAATCTACTGATTATTGGGCCCGCTTACCTTGGATTCGCTCGAATTATCAGGCCGCGCACAATCCTGCCTTTAATCCGAAACCTGACCCGTGCTGCTTACAGCCAAGTTACCGAAGCTCCAATTGGCTGCGAACGGATTCAACGTTCCGTTGAGAAACGTCGGGGCAACTGTCAGCGTCATTCGTATAAAAGCTGACATCAGCAATGCTATTGCGCCCCGCCGAAAGGCCCGAGCGGGATTATCCTAGAATCACCGCTCCATTATCGCCATTGAAGCGATGTGCGCCACCAGGGATACATGGATCCTCTGGCAAGGCTATTTGCTGTGCGCTTGGCGGTAGCGTTAGTAAATCGAGCACCCGCTTCTGGCAATTTGACAGCCGGAACCGCAGCGCTTTACGGCCTCGGCTTCCACAGTTTCCAGTGGTCCGTTTTCGGGGGAATCGTAGTAGATCGTCCAGTCCTCCTCGCCTAAAGCCAAGGCAGCGCAGGTATTGACAAATGTTGTCTCTACGCGACAGTCATTGCCGCCACTACGTGCACAATCTTGATTTGCCAGCTTTTTAGCTTGCCTCTCAGACTCGGCGTTGATGGTCCACCCAAACTTTCCTCCCAAGCCAAGAGACAGAGCACCCCAGCGGTTCGGCGTTCGACGATCCCCTCGCTGCGAGATGCCAGCGCCCGGCACAACCACCGTATTGTATCCAGTCGATCCTGGCTGATATTGCGCGAATGCGCTGGGTGAGACAACAGCTAACAAAATTGACAATGCGATTTTGGCATTGATAGCTCTTAACACCGAAGCTTCAGCACTTATGTCAAAAGAACTAAAGGGTATGTTAAGCAATTTCACACTCTATCTCCGCTTGCCATTTTCGGTCATTTTTTGATCAGTTTCGGGATTTACATAATCCTGCTTGTAATCCACAATCTGACCCGTGCTATTCCTACCCAAGTTACCGAAGCTCGAATTAGCTGCGAACTGGCCAAGTGTCCCGTTGAAGAACATCGCGGCAATCGGCGGCGTCATCACCATCAGCACTGACATCAGCAATCCCATTCCGCCCTACGGCCATCGAGAACATTGTGCTGACCCCGTAGAGCAACCACTTCTTGAACAGCTTTTTCATCTAGTCGAGGACTAGGCAGAGAACGAGCAGTGGACCGAAGCCGACAAAAAGCACCAAGGCGAGCTTGTAAAAAACCAGCGTGGCGACGCCAATGAGTGAGGGCCCCGGACGGCTTCAAACCTTTCTTGCCCCTTACGTCCTGCGATCAGACATCAACACCCTTCACGCACGACCGTGCACCCTGCACCACACAGCTTGAGTGCCGCTCGACGCAACTCTTCTGGGCGTCTCGAACCTGTTGGACGCAACTCCATGCCGTAGTTCTCGGTTCCCAACGCGAGTGCACCGCATTGATTCAGGAAGGTCTTTTCGACACGGCAATCCTCGCCACCACTCTCTGCGCAATCGGCCTCGGCAGCACGCCGCGCCTCAGGCTCGCTAGGCAGTCCATTCGACCAGCCATATTTGAATGCAATGCCCATGGCAAATGCACCCCACCGGTCTCCGGGCTTCGCCAGCATCTCGTCCAGCCAGTCCTGCTGCTCACCCGTGGTACTCGCTGTAGGGGCTGAGCCGGCAACAGCGGGACTCGCACTCACGAGCGGCGGGAATGAGAACATGAACAGTGCGACCAAGACACGGAACGATCTCACTTCAATCCCTCTCACCTGAAAACACGAAAAACTTGGAGATCTGTGCCCACCTCCTCGCCGCCAGGACGGGCTTGCATCATAGACCGCTCTACCGTATTGCCCCAGAACTGTTTGATCCCTGCAAGCATAGCGTTCGCAGATGCCAGCGACCGCAATGTAGACAGCAATACGCGCAGATGGCAACAAAAACCCCCTAAAGCAACGAAGTTTCCAAGGATTCGGCTGCAGGGCTATAACGGACAGCTACTGCGAATGATGGTGCAATCAGGTCCGCATCTCGCCAGCGCATCAGCTTCCACTTCTTCAAGACTCAGCTTCCTTGGCGGAGCGGCTCTGGTCGCCCAGTTGTCTATACCCCAAGCAAGAGCACTGCATGCATTCACGAACGTCTGCTCGACCTCGCACTGCGTACCTCCGTTACGAACGCAGTCAGCCTGCGCCATTCTGCGCGCTTCTCGCTCGGTCCTCGCACCTTCACTCCAGCCAAACTTGCCCCCAACGCCGAGGGAAAAAGCGCCCCAGCTGTCCGGCTCCCTCCGCGATTCCTTGCCGAGAGAATTACCTGGCACGACGACGGTGTTGTACCCCGTACTGCCTGGTTGGTACTGCGCATAGGCAGTCGTCGGCGAGGATGCGACGAGCAGGAGGAAGATAATCGGCGGTAGTGCTTTTTTCATTCGGATATCCTTGATCAGCCCACCTATGCAGAGGCAGACCATTTGATTGCAGTGTAACCCTAATGAGATCGAAATTATTTTTTCCTACCTTCCTGCCCCGCATCACTCCCGTTATTGGGCCTGACATAATCCTGCTTGTAATCCGAAATCTGACCCGTGCTATTCCTGCCCAGGTTACCGAAGCTCGAATTAGCTGCGAACTGGCCAAGTGTCCCGTTGAAGAACATCGCGGCAATCGGCGGCGTCATCACCATCAGCACCGACATCAGCAATCCTATTCCGCCCTGCTGAATGGCCGCGGAATTGAGGCCGCCGCCGAAACCGAGGCCTCCCGACATCCCACTGGAGGCCGCGTAGGCCACCAGCATTGCGGCCGCTGTCACCGCGACAAGTTTGGTCGCCAGTGACACCATGAAGGCGAGCACGGCCATCGAGAACATTGTGCCGACCCCGTAGAGCAACCACCTCTTGAACAGCTCTTTCGTCTGGTCGAAGACCAGGCAGAGAATGAACAGGGGACCAAAGCCGACAAAAAGTACCAAGGCGAGCTTGTAAAGAAGCAGCATGGCGCCGCCAATGACTGAGGGCCCCGCGATGCCGATGCCGGTCAAATTGACGATCTGGCGCTGATCGTCAGCATTCTGGTTGTCGCCACTCACCGGCAACGCGTCCATCAGAGCGAAAATGAGCCCCATGGCCTTGAGGTTATCGTCGATCGAGTCCTCGACGTCTTCATCGTCACCCGTCACAACATTATGGATTGCGCCAGGAAGGTCATCGGTGAGCAGCTTGGTGAGATTCGTACCCGCGAACGACATGGTGGTCGCGGCGATCACAACCAGGAACGCACGAAGCGAGCTCACGACCAGACCCATCAGCGACTCGCGGCTGCGGCCGGTGATGATCATGAAGCCCTGTATCAATACCCACAGCGTGACGAGCGTGAGCGCCATGCCACCGACCCACTGCATCATGCGCAGCAGCAGGTCGGCCTGGAACTTCTCCACCTCGGTGTTGACGAGGTCGAAAATCTTGGAGAAGAACGCCCACTGAATGAAACCGCTGAAATCGAAACCGCCCATCGAACTGCTCCTGGTTCTTAGATGCCCGGCAGGCCCGGCAAGCTGAGGCTGCCGTTGCCCTTGAGCGCATTACGCGTCAGCGCTGAGCGCGAGGTCTGGATATAGGCCTTGCGGGCCTCGTACGCGGCCATGTACGTCTGGTAGCGGTCACGATCATTGTCCATCAACGTGTTCAGTGCGATGAGCTCGTTCGTGTTGTATTGGACATCGGCGTAATCGTTGGCGCCCAACGCACGTCGCCTGTCCTCGATCTGCTTGAGCCGATCATAGTTTTCCTTCGCTCGCTCGAACATGCGCATGGAGAACCGGTACTGCGCAAGTTCCGTGCGTACGAGCTCCTGGCACAATGCCAGCTGCTGCTGTCCGAGCGTTGTCGACGTGCCTGCGGCGCACTGTTTATCGATCGCGACACTCACCGTGGTGGGCTGCATCGCGTCGAGCTTTTCATCGCCCGAGGGCTCGACCACCATCGCGGTGGTACTGCCGGACCGGGGTGCGACGCGCAGCTTCTTGTTCAACTCGTTCAGACGCTCGTTGACGTTGCCCGAACCCAGACGGTCCTGGACAACGCGGATCTCGCGCTGGGTGGTGCGATCATTCACCTGCCACGCCGCCATGGCGACGCCGGTAACGAGCAGCGACACCACAGCCACGGGCGCGACGATCCATCGGGTCGCAGCCGGCAATGGAATGCGCTGGCCGAAGGTACGGGTCCACGCGCGACGGAAGCTCGACGGGTCAGCGCTGCGACGGTGTCCTTTGATTGTCATGTTCCACCTCGTACTTGATCAGATTCGTTATCAACAGCCTCGTGATACGTCATCGCAGGGCTGTCTGTCGTGCTGCTGCAGGCTTGCTTCGGCCAGTGCCCTTGCGGTTGGCGTAGAAGGCCTCCAGCCATTGTTCCGGGGTCAGCTCATTGGCCGCCACGCCATGGCGCTGCGCCTCTTCGTCCAGGACCTTGTCCATGACTTCGATATTGTCCGTGCTGGCCGAGATGACTGCCAGGACGTCGTCCATGCCGCGCAGGTTGAGCTGGCATACCGTCGACGCCTGCCCCTGCTTGACCAGGAACGAGCGTGAACGCTCGTCAAGATTCACCACGACCTCGAACTCCGCATCGGTGAGCTTGAGCCCTTCGATGTAGTCATCACGGGAGGCATTGGGATTGGGCAGCAGAATGAGGGTAGCAGTCTGCTCGATCAGCGCCGCCGAAATATCGCTCGCCAGCGCATCCTCCGGGCTCTGCGTTGCAAAGATGCCGAGACCATTCTGCTTACGGATGGTTTTCTGCTTGTTCTTGGCGAAATCCTTCAGCGCTCCACCGCCGTCCAGGATCTTCCAGAATTCGTCCATCACGTAGATCAGCGGCCGGCCGTCGATCAGCTCTTCCAGACGATGCAGCAGGTAGTTCACCACGGGCACGCGCACTTCCGCGTTTTCCAGCACGTCGGTGTAATCGAAGCCGATGATGTTGGCCCGTTCCAGGTCGATGACGTCCACCGGATTGTCGAACACCCAGCCGAGCGTATTGCCGTTGGTCCACTTGCGCAGGCGCGCATACAGGCCATCGTCGCCCATGTTCGGCAGGCTTTTCTGGAAATTGGTCATGGTGCGCAGGTGCTTTGGCATGTCCAGCATGCTTTCCACCGCACGGAAAATGTCCTCGTCTTCGCGTGCGGTGTAGCTGGTCTTGCCCGCCAGCACCTTGATCAGATTGCCCAGGAACTGGACGTTCGCGTCGGTGCGCTGGCACTGGAACGGGTTGAAGCCGGTGGGCTGGCCGTTGTCCAGCGCGAGGTAGTTCCCGCCACAGGCACGCACGAAAATTTCCGCGCCGCGGTCCTTGTCGAAGAAGAAGATGGTCGGTGACGGGTCGTACTTCTGCACCTGGCTCAGCAGGAAGTTGATGAGCGCGGTCTTGCCCGTACCGGACTTGCCGATCACCATCGTGTTGCCGATGGCCTTTTCACCAAACGAATTCTCCGCCGGGTGGCTGTAATGGAAATTGAAGTAATACGGCTGGCCGTTCGTGGTCTGCAGAACCGTTACGCTTTCACCCCAGGGATTGTTGTCGCGCTTGCCAGTGGCGAAATTATGCAGCGGTGACAACCCGAGGAAGTTCAGTGAGCTCACGTTCGCCAGACGCGTCCGGTACTTCCAGTTGCCCGGGAGCTGCGAGTAGAACGAAGAGCACACCGCCAGGTCTTCCTTGGCCGACACGAAGCCGGCATTGGACAGTTCTGCGCGGGTGGTCGCGATGTTCTGCGAAAGCTGCTTCTGCTCGTCGGCGTACAGCGCGATGATGAAGTGGTACTCACCGAGCACGAAATTACCGGACGCCACCTGGTCCATCGCATGGTCCATCTCGATGATCTGGCTTACGGCCTTGTCACCGGAAGAAATCATCATGCCCTTGGTCCGCTCCAGCACCTTGAGCGCATCCTGCCGACCCATGGGGCTGAAGGAGTGGGTGATCACATACTCGAAATCGAGATACTTCAGGCCGTTGAGGATGCCCGGGTAGGTGGCGTCGGTGAATTCCTTGATGTTGAGGATCGCGCCGTACTGGTTCTTGCCGCCAGGCGCATTGATGACGAAGTCGCCCGACCGGGCCGAAAACATGTGCCGGGCGACCGGAAGATAGTCATACACGGGCGCGCGCAGCACGGGCACCGGCTCATCGAGACGGTTGAGCAGGTAGCCGAAGAACGTAAGAGTCTCCGAGAACACCACGCCGTTGGCTTCTTCATACATCCCCAGCTGGCGCGGGGCGTAGTCCTTGAGTACCGCTTCCACATTGCCGGCAAGCTCCATCACCTTGGCAACGGCCTGGTCCTGTTCCGACTGCAGGCGCGTGGTGTCGGTGGAGCGCTCGACGAACTTCTTTCCGGTCACGATGGGCCGGTAGATCATCGTCAGGTACAGCTCGTTCTGCATCACTTTCTGTGATGACAAACGCTCGAAATAATCATCGGACAGGGCCTGGTTGAAGGTCTGGCCGAAGCTGCTGCGCATGTCGACCCGGCCACGGCGCCGGATATCGTGAACCCAGAAGGCAACGTTCACGAAATCCGGCGCGCGCAGTGTCTGCAGCATCCGGTTGAAAGTCTTGTGGTGCTGCTCCAGGTCCCACTCTTCCCGGCCGACAAATGGCAGCCCATCGAGCCGCCAGACAATGAGAAAGTCGCCACCGGTCGTCTTCACGACATGCGGGGACACGTGCGAAGACAACGGGATGAATTCGGCAATCGAGGTATCTGGCGACAGCATGGGGTCAGTCCGGGAGGGTTTCTTCTAGCGTCTTTCGGTAGCTGTTGGGCGTGAACACCCACATGCCGTTATGGTGCTTGATGTTGCGGACCTTGCTGCGGAACTGCCAGCGCAGTCCCAGCAGGCGGAACACCATTTCGTCCCGCCTCGCCATCTGCCGCATGACCATGATCACGATCGGCAGAAGGGCGAGGAAGAACATGTTGATGTAGAACGTGAGCAGGATGCACGTGCCGGCCGCGATCGCAAAGGGAATGTACGGCACTCCCAGGAACATGGCCGGGCGCGTGCACCCGCGGAACAACACGTTCTTATGCATACCGCAGCAGGCTTTCCACGATGATCATGCCGGTTTCGGTGGTCGAATCACCCGGCACCAGCATCTTGGCCAGCTGCGCCGCAGCGCCGATCAGGAAGCCGCCGATCAGGACCGGTGCGACATCCGAGAAACGCTTGTGTGCGAAAGCGATCTGGTAGCCGGCGAAGATCACCGCAATCGTCACCACCGCCAGCGACGCCGCGTTGAGCAGGCCGTTGATGTTGTTGAAGAAACTGGTCACCTTGCCGGTTGCCGCAGTGTCCTGCGCCATGGCAACCACCGGCAGCAGCAGGGCGGAGGTGGTGGCGATGGCCTTGCCGGCGAAGGAAGACAGGCGACGCTTTGCTTCATGCTTCATGGGTGTATCTCCGTATGGTTGGGGGATTGCGTTGAAACAGGGGTATGGCCGTCCGTGGGCCGGATGACATCGGGGTCCTAGAAAACAAGAGCGGCATCGCGTTCGGGCGGCACGTTGCGGGGCGCGGGAGCCGGAGCCCGGAGTGCGGGGGCGGCAGCGCCATTTTCGGGCAGGCTACTGGCCCCACCGGCGGCGGGCTGTGAAATCGGTGGAGCGCCCATCGGCTGCAGCAGCACGGGCGCATCGGACGCTTGCATGCCGCCTACGCGGGCAGGTCCAGCGGGCCATGCGGGGGAGCCTGACTGTCCGTCCTGGACCGAAAGACTGCCCTGCACCGGTGGCGCGCCATTGGCGGGATAACCGGGATAGACCGGTGCTGGGGTCGCTGCCACGCTCCCCAGCGCCGTCCGGGCCAGGGCCGCCTCCTCGATCCGCCGCAGCACGCGACCGGAGGTGGACTCCACGGGCACACGTACCTGGCGCACCGGACCTGCGGACCGGGGCGCCTGGGTGCGGATGACCGGAATCGCGCTCACCCCTTGCGCCACGGTGGCACCCCGCCAGGAAGCGATCACCTTGTCGACATAGCCATGCCGGAAGCCCGTGGTGAAGTTGCCCGAGTAGTAACAGCTGAAGGCCTTGCCCCAGTCCTGCCCCGAGCGCTGGTAGCACTCGGCAAGAATCCGCGAGCCGGCCTGCACATTGGGGCAGATGCCGAACGCCTTTTCATAGGTGTCCAGGCCCTGCTTGGCCAGGTTGTACCGGTTGACCTGCGCGATGCCCAGCGAAAAGTTGAAGCCCTCACGCTCAAGCATCCGGGTCGTCGACAGCGCCTCACCAAGGTTCTTCGGCTGCCGCGCCAAGCGGCCCCCTACCACGCCGATGGCGTAGGGGTTGAACGAGGATTCCACCTGCACGACGTGGCGCATCACCTCGTTGGGCACTGCAAGGTCGGTGCAGGCCATCATTTCAATTCCTGGCAGCATGCCGTCGCCCTCCCCCGCTGGTAGTGATGCGCGTGATCATTGTGCGAGTGCCCGCGTCGGATCGAAATCGATGCCCGTGATGAAGCGGCGTCCCGCATGCGCCTTGATGTGGACCACGATGTCGATGGTCAGCTTGAGCAGCCGTTTGATGACCTCGAACTCCAATCCCGAGCCCTCCGAAGACGCCTTCACCATCAGCGCGAGCTGATCCCAGGTCTGCGCCGTACTACCCGCATGACAGCTGGTGATGGAGCCTGGATGGCCGGAGGCGCAGTTGCGGATGAAATAGAACGACTCATCGCCACGCAGCTCGGCCAGGATGATGCGGTCCGGCTTCATGCGCAGGCACGCCTCCATGCACGTTTTGGCGCTGATGTTGCTCGCGCTCTGTCCACCTTTGGAGTACAGAAGATGCACCACGTTGGGCTGGGTGAGAAACAGCTCGCGCGCATCTTCGATGGTCACCAGACGCTCCTGGTCGGAGATATGGTTCACCAGCGACTTCATGAAGGTCGTCTTGCCACTGCCAGTGGCACCCGAGACGACGATGTTCTTGTGGTACTGCACCGCCTTGCGGAAGAACCCGGCGTAGTCACGCTGCGCCCTCAGCTCGCACAGCTCGCGGTCGTGGTCGCTGATGCTCGGCGCCTGCTCGAGGATTTCCGAGAAGAAGCCATCGTTCTCGTACTGCTCCAGGGATTTGCCGAAGCGCGCCGGCAGACGGATCGTGATCGAGACACGGCCCGAATCACAGGCCGGCGGGATCACGAACTGGGCACGCTGGCCGGTCGGGAAGGTGAGCGAGACCATCGGGTCGGCATCGGTGATGCGCTGACCGGTGTTGCTCTCGTTCACCACCGATGTGCAGAACTGCCTTGCGCGTTCAAACGTCAGCGTCGGCACGTCCACGCGCTGCCAGCCAGCGCGTGTTTCCAGGTACAGCTCGCCTGGCCGGTTGATGCAGATTTCGGTGACGTCCGTGGACCGCATGTGCTCCCCGATTCCCAGTATCTCGTACTGGTAGTCGAGGAACCCATTGTCGACGTGCGCGACGAGCTCCGCTCCGGCATTCATGGCCAGGCCCCCGCTCACCGGATCACGGCCGAGAAATCGACGTCGCGCGCGACATAGACGTTCACGATCGTGCCCTGGTTGATGGTCACCGTGGCCGGGCGGGACATGTTGCGCTCCATGGCCATGTTCGCCAGACGCTCCATCGTGCGGGCCGTAGCGCTCTCGTAGGGGTTCTGCACGATGGCGCCGTTGACGATCGCCGACTGCTGCGGGCCATTTTCCGCCGCCGCATACTTGAAGGCATCGCTGAGCACACTGATCAACAGCGACGAGGCGATCCGCTGGCCCCAGTGGGCGTCGTAGTGACCCGGATTGCCTGCCGAACCGAGCATGTCCACGCCCGGGCTGCGCATGTTGATATCCATGCCGGTGGGCGTGGTGATGCGGTCCCAGACGATGGCCACGCGATCACCGATCATGTCGCCGCTGCCATACGACCCCTGCACCTTCGATCCCCGTGGCAACAGCAGACGCTTGCCATCGACCGAGTACACCGGCTCGGTGACCACGCAGGAGGTATATCCAGGGAAGTCGGAGATGACCCGGGCCTGCAGCACGCAGCGGATGTAGGTGCCACGCAGCAGCAGCGTATTGGGCTTGTAGAGGGGCTGCGCGCTGGTCGGGCCGTCGGCCGGACTGGCCGGGGCCGCAGGAGCCTGCGCAGCACCCGGCATGCCGGGCACGCCGGCCATGCCGGGATAGCCGCCCTGCTCTTCCTCGCCCGGATAGCCGGCCGGCGCCTGGCTGCCGCCGATGTCCTGCATGCGGCGATCCATCAGGGAAAGTACGTTGCGCTCGCGTCCACCGCCACCCGACATCGGCATGGCAGGTGCACGTGTGTCTTCGATGACCGGCAACGGCGGCAGCTCTTCCATCTGCTGCGGTGCGGCCTGCACCGTCGGACGCTCGGGCGGCAGCTCAGGGAAGTCGCGCGGCGCGGCCGGGATGACGACCTCGCTGGTCTGCGCCCTGCGCACAGGTTCTTCCCTGCCGGACAGGCCGCCGGAGAAGATCCAGATCGCCAGTGCGACGAGCGCCACGACGATCGCACCAAGGAAAACCAGCGCCTTGCGGTTCAACCGCTGCACATCATCAGCGCGCAGATACGGCGACTCACCGTCAAGCTCCGGATCCACCGCATGTTCGCGCCGGGTATAGGGATTGGGCGCCGGCGCCTGCTGCGCGCGTGCGGACTCTTCATCATGTTCGTTGGGAGGAATCTGGTTCACAGCTCCGGTCTCCTGCGCAGCGCGATTGCGTTTTCGCCGTGCCGCACGACGAGGTAGGCGTAGGTGCCATGCACCACGATGGTGTCTCCTTCCACGGTGGAGTTGACGATGAACTCCTCGCCGGACTTGCTGTCACGGGCGAAGATCGCCGGGAAGTTTCCACTGGGGAAGCGCAAGCGGTCGCCCATCCGGATGTAGGTGAAGCGTCGATCGTCATACACGCTGGAAGGCACCAGCCATGTCGGCTTGCGCTTCTGGTAGGTGTAGTCGTAGTCGAAGTAGTAATCACGCCCAGGCACGACCTCGGTGCTCAGCTCGGAGGCGGCAACCTCTTTTGCCGTCGCGTCCTTGACGGCGAACGTGGTGTCGGCCGGGTAGACGAAACGCACCTTGTACTGCACGCCGGATGTCTTGGCATCCTCCAGCGCGCGCCAGTTGGTCGCCACCACCTTCAGTTCGAAGATGTAGGAATGGGCCGCCGTACGCACCAGCAGGTTCGTATCCACGTCCACATTCTTGGGTTTCAGATAGAAGACGTTTTCGCGACGGCTGATCTCCCAGCCCCCACCAAAACCGCTGCTGTAATCGAGAATCTCCTCATGCGGGCTCAGCTCGATCTGGGTGGTGATGCCCAGACCGGTGCGCACGGTGTAGATCTTGTCGCTGCCGTACTCGTACTCTTCAATGACCTTGGCCGACGCGGGCAGCGCGAACGCCACCAGTGCCAGTACCGCAAGGCCGCCGCGCAGGAAAACCTGCATCAGGCTGCTCATCGTGCCACCCCTCCTTGTTGATTCCTTGCGGCGCCCTGCGCGGCCGGAGCCGCCTGCGGGGCTGTTGTGGCCGGTGCGACACCCGGGGCGGGCTGGGCGCCTGCCGGGTAGCCGGCCGGCGCCGCGGCCGGTGCGCCCGTGGCCGGTGCTGCGGCCGGATAGTTGCCTGCAGCTTCGTCCGGATACGCCGGGTAGCCTTCCGGTGCGCCCGGATAACCGTTGGCTGCACCCGGTTGCGGCGCAGCCGGAACCGGCGCGGGCGCGGGTTCGAATGCTGCCGGGGATTGGACCGCAGGCGCGTAATCGTTGTCGACCCGGTAGTTGTTGACGCGGAACCCGAGCGGATTCAGCAGACGATCCTGGTCACTCAGACGCAGGTTCGGATCGTAGGCGAACTCCAGCGTGGCGATCTTGCTGTCCAGTGGCTGGGACCGTCCGGTGCCTTTGTCGTAGATGCTTCGCTGGAAGCGGACCGTCGCCCCGGTGGGACGCTTCCCTTCGCCGCCGCCGATCAGCACGATGCTCATGATGCGCACGTGCAGCGCCTTGCCGGGGCCATACACCAGGAACGGGCGTTCGGGGTTGCTCTGCGCGTGCAGTTCCATGTAGCCCGGTGCAACGCCAGGGCCGGCCATGGACAAGGTCGTGCGCCAGTTGCGCTGGCCGACCAGACCCGAGTCATACGACTCACGGGCCAGGATGAACTGCGCCACGTTGCTCTTGTTGATGGCCTCCTCGGCGGTCACATCGCGCTCGGCGAAGTTGCCCGTCAACCGCGCGACCGACGCTGTGCCGGTGTACGGATCGGCCACCACCAGGTAGGGCACCTTTTCCTTGAGCGGAAGGAAAAGGAAGTACCCCCCCGCCAGCAACAAGGACATGGCGATCGCTGTCCACGCCACCATCCAGGCGCGCTTCTCGCTGCGGCGAGCGCGCTCTGCCAGCGTGAGTTCGAAGCTCACCCCCTGTGCAACCGCCTTTTCCACTTCGGGCGTATTGGTGTTCTTCTTGCCGAACATTCTGTGCGCCTTCCGTTACTGAGCAGGAGAGGTGGCAGGTGCCACCGCAGTCGGGGCTGCCGCAGGCGCCGGGCTGCCCGCGACGCTGACGACCAGGCGGTTACCGTCCACCGCCACTGCCACGTGCTGATCAGCGTAGGCCGCCGAAAGCGCCGCCGCGGCCTCGACCGCACTGTAGGTGCGGATGCGCGCAACCGGCGCGAACAGGGTGTAATCGTTCGGGTGCAGGTAGGCCAGGGTCAGTCCGGCGTCCTTGGCCCAGCGCGTGACCAGACCCTTGAGGGTGCTGTCCACCGGCGCGGCCTGGAAAACATAGGACTGGTTCAGCGGGATGGCGTGCGTCACTTCGGACATCCGGTTGACCGGCATCCACTTCCCCTTGGGCTCGGGTGCTCCGGGTGTGGAACAGCCCGCCAACCATGCGATGGCCACACACAGTGCCATTCTTTTCATCAGCATATTCGACCTACTGCAGTTCACAGAGTCACCATCAACGAGTAATACGACCGCAGCAGAACGCTGCCCGAGACTCCGCACAGGGAGCAAGCAAAAGACGCCAGGAATCAATTCAACGCAGTCCCCGGCAGTGCCGGGCATGACGTACGACGGCTGCTGCCACCGCACTGCCACCGGCAGCCAGAACTTCCAGCTCTAGAACAACGCCCCATAACAAAGTCCTTTTATCCCTGCTGTCCTGTGAAGAGGTCTGTAGAAAGATTACGGCTATCAGAAATCGCTACTTCAGTTGGGCGGAGCATAACGAACCCTTCACCTGAATGGTGTGAAAACGATGTGACTGTTGTCCCACTTTTCGCCACATTGCTCCGAACCCGTCGATCGTGGTCGCGCCCTGCCCAGTGCCGCCATTTTCCTCGACGGAAAACGTTTACACAACGTGTGCCTCGCCGTTCCGATCTGGCAAGATGCGACGCGCAGGCGCACTTGGCGCCAGAAGAGGTGGACAAATGGATCAGACCAAGATGGAAGAGTTCGTCGCCAACGCGGCGCTTCTGGCCGGGCACCTGACGCAGCAGTGCGAACGTGCCGCCGCAGACCAGCGCGCCGCGTCGGCGTCGCTCGAGCAGGCGGCGGCCGATGTCGGAAAGGGGGTTGCTGCGGGACGTGCGGAACTTGCCCAGACCCTGCGCGGTGCCGTACGCGATGCGTTGACGGCGGAGGTCCCCAGCGCTGTTGAGGCCATCGCGCAGAGCGGAGACCGGCTGCAGTTGCTCGCCGACCAGTTGGAACGAAGCCACGCCGCGACCGCCAGGCGCATCCAGACGCTCGCGATGAAGGCTCTGGGCGCTACTGCGCTGGCGTCTTTGGCCATCCTCGGTGCAACGGGCTACATGGCCTGGACCAACGTGCAGCGCGCCGAGCGTGCACAGGTGCGCGCGGAGGTCATGGAGGCGCTGGAGCATGTCACCATTACCGCGTGCGACGGCGCGCCCTGCATCAAACTCGAGGATGGCGCGCCGCGCTGGTCCAAGAACGCGGATTACATTCTGGTGGATACGTCCGCGACCCCTTAAGCTGCTTGCCGCTTGACCACCACGCCCATGCGTCCCTCCCCCGCGTCCAGGCGGGGCAACGTCACGCCGGCTGGCTCCGTCCACGTCTGTCGAAGGAATGGCTTTGAACACCACACGTTTGATGATATCCGCTGCCCTGGGCCTGCTTCTGGCGCTTGCTGCCGTCTATCTTGCCGGCATGCTGGCGCTGATGTTCCTGGGCCTGGACATGGGCGCAGTCAAGTTCGGGACGTATTACCAGTACATAAGCCATCTCGACCATCCGCGCGTTCTCCCGTACGCAGGGCGCATCAAGGCGGCGGGCATCATTGCCGCCGGGCTCATGCTGCTGGTGTGGGCAGCTCTGACGGTGATGCTGGTCAAGCTGCGCAGCCACGGAAATCTGCATGGGCAGGCCCGGTTCGCCGGCATGATCGACCTGGCCAACAAGGGGTTCTTCAAGCAGAAGGACGACGGCATCGTGCTGGGGCAGATGAATGGCAAACTCCTGCGCCTGACGGGCCAGCAGTTCGTGATCCTTGCCGCCCCTACCCGTTCGGGCAAGGGTGTCGGCGTAGTCATTCCCAATCTGCTGGACTACCGCGAATCAGCGGTCGTGCTGGACATCAAGCAGGAGAACTTCGACCTCACCTCGGGCTGGCGGCAGTCGATCGGGCATGAGATCTTCCTCTTCAACCCCTTTGCCGAGGACCGGCGTACGCACCGCTGGAACCCGCTGACATACGTGTCGGCCGACCCGGCGTTCCGCGTATCGGACCTGCAGGCAATCGCCGCCATGCTGTATCCGGACGGCGATGAGAAGGACAAGTTCTGGACCAGCCAGGCGCGCAACGCGTTCCTGGCCTTCACGCTGTACCTGTTCGAACAGGCCGATGACGGGATGCCAGTAGGCGGCCCGCCGACGCTCGGCAAGGTGCTGCGCCTGGCGACAGGCGACGGTGGCGAACTCAAACCCTACCTGCAGGGGCTTTCGCAGGCCAGCTTCCTGAGCCCTCAGGCACGGACCGCATTCGCAGGCCTGCTCTCGCAGGCTGATGTCACCTTCGCCTCGATCATGGGTTCCTTCCGCGAGCCCCTCAACCCCTGGCTGAACCCGGTCCTGGACGCGGCGACGTCCGCCGATGACTTCCGCCTGGATGATGTCCGCCGCAAGCGCATGACGATCTACGTCGGCATCCAGCCGAACAAGCTTGCCGAGAGCCGGTTGATCGTCAATCTGTTCTTCAGCCAGCTCATCAATGTCAACACGAAAACACTGCCGCAGAACGACAAAACGCTCAAGCATCAGTGCCTGCTTCTGATGGACGAGTTCACCTCCATCGGTCGGGTGGACATCATCTCCAAGGCGGTCGCGTACATGGCCGGCTACAACCTGCGACTGCTGCCGATCATCCAGTCCATGGCCCAGCTCGATGCGGTCTATGGCAAGGAGCTCTCCCGCACGATCATCACCAACCACGCGCTCCAGATCATCTACGCGCCTCGTGAGCAGCAGGACGCCAATGATTATTCGGAAATGCTTGGCTACACCACGATCAAGCGCCGCTCACGTACGAGATCGCATGGCCGGGCCGGCTCGGTCTCGGACAACGAGGTGATCGAACGGCGTGCGCTGATGCTCCCGCAGGAGCTCAAGTCGATGGGGCCGGAGAAGGAGATCGTTCTCTATGAGGGACTGGCGCATCCGGTCCTTTGCAAGAAGATCCGTTATTACAAGGACGGCTACTTCACCAAGCGCCTGCTTCCGAAGGCGGACGTGCGTCCGTTGACGCTGGGCTGAGCCGACCGGGGCTGCAACGCGGGAGGCCGTGGGAGCCACCTCAGAACAACGCCCCGGCCCGCGGATCCTCCTCGCGCCCGATCGGACGATAGCCCTGCCATTGCGGTGTCATCGGCGTGCCGTGCGGGTTGGGTGAAAGGTGGACGAACAGCCCGTCCACCTGCGCCAGCAGCAGGCAGTTGTCGACCTCGCGCAGGTCGTCCTTGTGCAGCTGCTCGGCCCCGGCCAGCAGGTGCTGGCGCGCCTTGGTTTTCGCGCCTGCGGCATCGCGCGCGACGAACAGGCCGAACTCATGCAGTTCGGCCAGTACGCCGCGGCGGTAGCCGCCCATGTTGACGAAGAACAGTTTCCAGCCGGAGGGCTCGGGTGCAGGCGCGAGCGTGACATCGAATCCATCTGCCCACACGACGGCGGCATAGCCGTCCAGGTGCAGGCTCGACGGATCCCCGAACCAGGCATCGCGCAGTGATGGATAGGCATCGGGGATGCGCTTGACCGCAGCGAACTGCACGTCGTGCACCTCGATGTTGCTGCGGCCCGCCGTGCCGCCGATGTAGAACAGGTACAGCCGACGGCTGCTGCGCGGCACGGTAGGCATGTGGGCAAGCCGGATGGAAGGCCGACAAGCGTACCGCCCTCAGCCCGGGAATCGTGGCCCGCGCCGCAACCGGATCGGACCGGCTGCCCTGGCGTCGGGATCAAGCTGTGTGCCGCCCTGCGTGATCTCGATGACGCCGCACCGTGCCAGCGCCGTCGCCGCCTCGCGTACCGATGGCATCAGGCCCCGCCACTGCGCTTCATCGTCCGCCTGCGCACGGGCAACTTCGGAAGGGCAGATGGACGCTGCAGGGGCGCGTTGGCCCAGCAGTTCGAGGATGCAACGGCTCAGGGAATCCATGTGCCGAGCGTATCAGCCCTTGAAGCCTGATTTCTTTCACATACCGGCGGCCGCGATTCACCTGCCTGCCCTGGTCAGCACCGTATGCTGCAGCCCTCCCCGTCACGCAGTGAGCCCTCCCATGCATGTCCTCCTCACCGGTGCCACCGGACTCGTGGGTCAAGGCGTTCTCAACAGCTGCCTGGCAGCGCAGGACGTCACGGCCGTGACACTGCTCTCACGCAGGCCGACGCGTTCGACCGAAGGCCGCGTGGCCGAGATCGTGCTGGAGGATTTCACGCAGGCCGGCGCCCTCCAGGCGCAGCTGGCCGGGATGGATGCGGTGTTCTACTGTGCTGGCGCACCGCCGGTGGGCACGGCGGAGGACGAATACCGGCGCGTTACGCTCACCCTCACCCTGGCCGTGGCGCGCGCCTTTGCCGCTGCCAATCCGCACGGCCGCTTCATCTATGTCTCCGGCGCGAAATCGGACCCGGAGAGCAGCATGATGGCGCTGCGGATCAAGGGCCAGACCGAGCGTGCGCTGGAACAGCTGCCCATCCCCACCGTGATGATGCGGCCCGGCGGCATCCTGCCCGAAGATGGAACGGCCAGTCCCCATGGATTGCTGCGCACACTGCATACGCTGACGCGGCCGCTGAAGGGCGCGCTGGTCAAAGGCCTGCCGGCGATGGCCACCACCAACGCCCTGTTGGGCCGCGCGATGCTCGCCGTGGCGCGCATGCAGTACCCGCCGCGCGTGGTGGAGAACCGCGAAATCAACGCACTGGGTGGGGAACAGGACGCCTGATCCGCAGACAGCCCCGCCCTGCCTTCGGGCACCCCGGCCGGGTCAGGTCTGGCCCTGCGGCACGGCCGCCGGCTCAGCGAGCGCTTGCGGCCTTGCGGACTTCCGCACCGACGCGGGCCTTGACGCGGTCAACGTCCGGGTTGCCAGGGCCGGCGTAATCGAACGCCTGGATCAGGAACATTGTCTGGTCGCCGGCGGTGATGCAGTAGGACACCAGCGAGCGCCCCGCGTTGCGCGGCGCGGAGACGTGTACTGCCAGCGTCTTCTGATCCTGGTCCACCCGCGTGGTATAGCCCAGTGCAGCGGCCCCACGCGCGACGGCGGCACGGCACGCGCTCATGCTCAGCCGGGTTGCCGGAAAACGGTCCACGTCGTAGCCCAGGCTGAAATCATCGGCGGCCGCAGGGCGCGCCACGCCCATCGCCGAACCTGCGACCAGCAGCGTTAGAGCAAGTATCTTCATGCAGCCTCCTGTGCGGCCGGGACCGGGCCGGCGGTCATGAACGTACGAAGATTTCAACACGGCGGTTCTGCTGGCGGCCGCTCGGGTTGTCTTGGCCATCAAGCGCATTGGGCGCCACCGGCTCGGTTTCGCCATAGCCCCGCGACGACGCCTGCTGTGCTGCACCGCGCTGCCGCAGCGCCGCCACCACCGATGCGGCGCGCCGCTCGGAGAGCGCCTGGTTATAGTCGTCGGCCCCCTTGGAATCGGTGTGTCCACGCACCTCCATGCCGCTGGCTTTCACCTGTGCCAAGGCACTGGCCAGCGTGTCGAGCAGGCTGGCCGCGTCGGGTCGGATGTCCGACTTGTCGAAGTCAAACAGCACACGGTCGTTCAAGGTGATCAGGTAACCGCAGGGCGCACCGGGAGGTGCGAACTTTTTCAGCGGTGGGAATCTGCCTGCCGGCGGCAGTCGCGGCATCGGCGGCATCTTCACCGCGCGTGCGGGAGGCCCGAGCGTACCGGTGCCATCGCCGTTGTTGGTGATCAGCCCGGCCTCGCCATTCCAGGTGCCGGAGCCATCCGCGTTGATGCGCACCAGCCCCATCGGGCCGTTCCACGTGCCGCTGCCATCGCCATTGTTGGTGATCAGCCCGCTGTCGCCGTTCCAGGTACCGGCGCCCTTGCCGTCCAGCTGGATCAGTCCGGCAGGCCCGTTGTAGGTGCCCGACCCGTCGGCCTGCACGGTGATGATCGCATCGTCGCCCCCGCCTTCGGCGCGGCCGTTGATGGTGCCGCTGCCATCGGCGTTGACGCGCACCAGTCCTCCCTCGAAATTGGCGGTGCCGCTGCCATCGGGGTTGATCATGAAGATGCCCTCGTCCCCGTTGCGGAACAGCTGTCCGTTCTCATCGACGCGGGTGATGCCACCGGCGTTGATCAGGCTGCCCGAGCTGCCGCAGCGGGCCGGCGCCACGGTGACCCCGGCCATCGGGTCGAGGATGGCCTGCAGGGAAGATTCCAGCGCACGTTGGGCCGGTGTCACGCCGATGATGTCCGGCACCACGATGGTGGGGATGACCGGCATCTCGGGCACATCGGCGGACGTCTCCTCCGCAGCGCCGGGGGCTTCCATGCGGGACGCTGTGGAACGCTCCTCAGGGGCTGCGGTGTCCGCCCCCTGCGGCGAGCGCGAGCACCCGGCGAGCACGACGAGAAACAGGGGGGCAAGGTACAGCGGACAAGGACGCGGAAAGGAGCTCATCTGATGGATCCATCCAGGACTGCGGGCTGGGCAGCATCCTATCCGGCGCCCCTTCATGCCACGTGAAGCCGGCAACGGCGCGCAGACGCAGCGCATGGCCGTCCTGTCGCGCAGGGGCATGAGGCTTTCCGGTGCGGATCGAGATCGGCGTGCACGCCCGCGCGGCCCTGCCGCACGCACGCCCACGGGCGGCCGTCACGCAAACGCGTCTTCCACGTACCGATGCACGCTGCGGAACGCTTCGTCGGCTGCCTCGATCACCTGCCGCTCCTGTTCCGGCATCAATGCCTGGGTATCCAGCGCGGACGTGAACTGGCGCCAGTGACGGGCGACGCCGTCGGGGTGGGCCGCCAGATGGCGCGCGCCGAAGCCCGCGTCCAGCCCCAGCCGGGCAGCCATCTTGAAGAGCACAGCGCCGCCCAGGTGGGATCCTTCCGCCACGTACAGCCAGCCCAGTGCCGTCGGCAGCGGGGCACCCACCAGCGGAGAGATGGCAGGCACCGGTGGCAGGGGCTGCCCCAGGTCGGACAGGTCCTGCGCGATCTTCTGCAGACGGCGCCGGCCGTCCAGGTCGGGCAGCACGGTCGTCAGTTCATCGCTGGCGTACAGCGCATCCACCACGCTGTGGAACTGGTACTGCACCCGCAGGAAGCGCGCGAAGCGCAGGCGGCTGCCGAAGATGTCGCCGGCCATGATGCGCTTGTCCAACGCATCATGGCTGCCGCGCGTAGCAGCCTTCAGACGCAGGCTGCGCGGCATGTCGGACAGGTCCGGGTCGAGGCAGGTTTCGGAACTCATGGCAGGGGTCTGCGAATCCATAGAGCGGGAGCGGTCGGTCCAAGGCCAGCGGCGCGATGCAGCCGGGGCCGGCATCCCGTGCAGCGCCGGCGATTCGAGATGATAAACGTCCGGGCTGGACGTCGATGACCGGGCTGACGTGAAACAGCGTCAACGCGCGTTCCGGACGCACGGTAGGTGACAGACGACAATCATTCTCGCTACCATGTAAACGATTACATGGAGCCACGCAGTAAAAATGGAAACCCCGAACACCCTTACCCCGAGCCCCGCTCCGAGCCCGAAGTGGCAGTACCGCTTCGATTTCTTCGCCCGCCATGGCGCCCCGAAGACCAAGGAGTACCGCCAGGCCCTCAAGGCCCTGCCCTTCGCCGGCAAGATGAAGGTGAACATCAACCTGTTCGCGCTGTTCTTCGGCTGGATCTACCTGCTGATCCTGGGCATGTGGCGCAAGGCGCTGGTGGTCATCGGCATCAACGTCGTGCTGATCATTGCCTCGTTCCTGTTGCCGCCGCTGATCATGCGCGTATTGTTCGCCACCCTCGGCATTGCGGTGGCGATGAGCACCAACTACGGCTATTACCTGGAAAAGGTAAAGGGCAAGGAAAGCTGGAACCCGTTCGAAGGCCTGTTCTGAGTGCCGTAGAGCGCAGCCCAGCTGCCTGACGCAGCGAGCACGTCGAAGGCCCGGAGCGATCCGGGCCTTTTCTGTTGTCCGGCTCAGCCGTGGCAGCTCATGGCGAAGCCGCAGGCGCTTTCTGCAGCACGGACCGCAGGAACGCGATCACCGCCGTCCCGCTCTCCCGGTCCGCCCGTGCGTAGCCCTGCGGTGTGCCCCCGACCTTCAGGTGCGGACCCAGGTCATGCCGGCGTGTGGTGGGCTGCCACAGCGGCGAGATCAGGTGGCCGGCATCGCTGAAATACAGAAAACGGTCGGGGTAAGTACGTGGGTGCCGCGCAAGGTAGCGCTGCGCGACGACGGTCATCTCGCCCGAGGCCCCCAACTGATCATCGCCCCCCGCCACCAGCAACAACGGCCCCTGGATTTTTTCGATGGGCAGCATGGCCGCGCTGAGCTGCGCCTGTGCCTGGGCATCCCCCTCATCGAGCCAGGGTGCATCCTCGCGGTACGGCAGGAAGGGAAGGTCCTTCCCTGCGAGGGTGAGCCCCGGCTCATCGACCGCACGGAAGTCGGCCGGCGCAACGTCACGGCGGATGCCCCGGAACGGTGCCGGGCTGCCCACGAACGAAACGACCGCGTGCAGCCGGGGATCGTGCGAGGCCGCCGCCATAGCGACCGTGCCGCCCCACGAGCCGCCCATCACCCCGATTCCCGAAGGGTCGACGAATCGCTGTGCCTGCAGCCAATCCACGGCGGTGAAGACCGGATCGATGGGCACCCGCACCAGGTCCTTGGGCAGCCCGGGCATGCGGTAGTACGCCACGGACATTGCCACGAAACCGTGCGAGGCCAGCCACGCCGCGTACATGTCCGCACTCTGGATGCCGCCCTCGGAACCACCCAGCGTGATGACGGCGGGATGGCGTCGGCCGTCCGTGCGTGCGTGGGCGGGCAGATAGAGATGGGCCGTCAGCCCGGCGTGCTCCACCGCCGCAGTGGTCACCTTCTGGCCGCCCAGCCAGCGTCGAAACGACCGCGTTGCTGCGACCTGCCCGGCCTGGACGACGTCCAGCGTGAACTCGGCGGGCATGAAGTCCAACCGCCCGTCCTGCTTCTTCACCGGAAACGGCAGGGGGCGGGCCGGGCCTTCGGGCTGCATGGACCAGAGCAGGCCGGTAGGGTCCACGCCGAGGTAGGTGCCGGATTCCGATGCGCTCGTGGAGGGGTCGACGCGGCCTTGAAGATCGGCGCGATAGACGGCGCGCGACTGCCAGCTACCGCCCCCTGCGTCCTGCATCGACAGCCTCAGCTCCACCACCCCGGTGGGCTGCAGTCCAGAGACGTGCACGCCGAGCGGCGCATCGGCAAGGCTGTCCGGCGCCGCCACATGGAGCTGGGCGGCGGTGGCGTGGAGGCAGAGAAACAGAAACGGTAAGACGGCCAGACGGCGCATGGCGGCGGACTCCATAGAGGGGCAGGCAGCGTGCACCCATGCGGCCTGTGCGGGCCGTTCCCTGGCGCCAGCCGTGCACCTGATGGCGTGGACCGTGCAACGGGCCTATGGCAGGTGGGGCAAGGCGGCCGCGAGCTGGGCCCGGTACTGCCGGCTGACGCGCAGCACCGTGCCGTCGAGCAGGGTCACCTGCGCGTCCTGATTGCGGCCGGCCGTGAGCGCCACGACGCGTGCCACGTTCACTGCCGAGGAACGGTGGATGCGGACGAACCCATGCGGCGCCAGCAGGCCTGCAACGTTTGCGATGCTGTCGCGGAGCAGGTGAACGCGCCGACCCACGTGGATGCAGACGTAATGTCCGGCCACATCCAGATGATCGATCTCATGGGGTGACAGGAACACGGTCTGATCGCCTGACGGGACAGCCAGTCGCGATGCCTGGGGTACCACGCCACTGCTGCGATCCCGCACCCGACGCAACGCGAGCTGCAGGCGATCGGCATCGACCGGCTTCAGCAGATAATCGACGGCGCCGATCTCCCAGGCGCGCAATGCGTGCTCGCTGTACGCCGTCACGAAAACCACGTGCGGCACCAGGGCCTGGAGATGCCGCACCAGATCCAGGCCGCTGCCATCGGGCAGACCGATGTCGAGCAGCACCAGATCCACATCGCCACGGCGCGCACGATCGAGTGCGGACTCGACGTCGGCCGCTTCGCCGACGAGCAGGACGCCAGGTTCACTGGCAAGCAGGCGGATGAGGCGTGCACGCGCGAGCGGGATGTCGTCCACGATCAGCGTGCGGATCATGGCAAGGCGGCCTTGACCCAGGGCATGCGCACCGTCGCGGTGAACCGCTGGCCCTCACGCTGCGTGGTGAGCGTGGCTGGCGGACCGTACAGCAGCGCCAGACGCCTGCGCAGGTTGTCCAGGCCAATGCCGAGGCCGCCCGCACGCTCGTCCTGGACACTGTTTTCCACCGAAAGCACAAGCGTCGCATCGCTGACGGCTGCACTGATCAGGATCCCCCGCCCGTGGCCACTCGGCGCCCCATGCTGGATTGCGTTTTCCAGCAGCGGCTGCAGCACCATCGACGGTACGCTGGCATGCCAGGCGGCAGGTTCGACCTCGATGTGCATCGCAGGCGCTGTCGCCAGTACCTGGTGGAGCTGCATGAACTCCGCGGCCGTGCCGATTTCCTCGCGCAGCGACACCTCGGGTGGGCGCTCGAGCAACGCGCGCAGCAGGCGCGCCACATGGCCAAGGGCGCGGTCAGCCAGCGCGGCGTCACGGTAACCAAGCTCGCCGATGGCATTGAGTGCGTTGAACAGAAAATGCTGCTGCAGCCTTGAGCGCAGCGCCTCCTCATTCAAGCCGGCAAGCTCGCGTTCTCGTCCGCGCCTCAGTGCTGCGTGCCCGAGCAGCTGGCCGATGCCCATGACCGCGAGGTAGAGCGGAATCGCGAACAGCGCCGTTGCCACGAGTGCGCTCTGGTTGGCGCGCAGATCAAACAGCACGGACTCAGCGCCCCCCGTCATCCGGACCAGGGCGTGGCCGGCCAGCCAGCCCAGCGCCGTCAGCAGCGGAATGGCCAGCACGCCCCCACTGGCAAGCAGCACCAGGTGCCGCGCACGCCTGCCGGTATCGACGATCCAGCACTTGGAAAGGTGCAGCAGTGCTGGCGTGCCCAGCGCCCACGGCAGGTAGCTGCCGATCAGGAACACGAACGCTTCGAAAAACGCTGCCAGGCCGCGCGCCTGAGCAGGCGGCGAAGTCAGAACGACCGCCGGAGTGTAGGCCAGCGCGAGAAGGAGCCAGCACAAGACAATCACGTTCCACGACGTGCGTTCGGGCAACCCGCGTCGCGGAATCTGCTTTTCAGGTGCAGTGACGGAGCCGAACCGATTCATGGACAAGCAGGTGAGGCGAAGGGTTCCAGCTTAACCGCTCAGCTCCTCTGCAGCCCTGCTGTCCGGGGCCCGCAAGAGCTTGGATGCCCGGCTTTCACACTGCCTGACGGTTCGTGCCTGTAGACAGCGGGCATGACCTCCCGGGCCCTGGAGCGTGGTTGGCGGGCGAAGGGGTGGTACGTCCTCTTTGGAACGCCTGCATCCTGCAGGTCACGTGGAGCGATTCAATGAGCTACATCGACGGATTCGCGCTTGCCGTACCAACCGCGAACAAGCAGGCCTTCATCGACCATG
The DNA here is from genome assembly GCF_011761925.1 of Xanthomonas sp. 60. Taxonomy (NCBI): domain Bacteria; kingdom Pseudomonadati; phylum Pseudomonadota; class Gammaproteobacteria; order Lysobacterales; family Lysobacteraceae; genus Xanthomonas; species Xanthomonas sp. 60. The sequence goes on from NZ_JAASQW010000003.1 coordinate 64,879, forward strand.
CGCGCACCATGGACGCGCTGGTGCTCGAACTTGGCGCGACGCGGGTGGTGGAGTGTTGGGGCGAGGACGTGCCTCGCGGCACGTTGACAGATTTCCAGGGCGCGGTGAAAGCCACGGACGATGAGACGGTCGTCTTTTCCTGGATCGAATGGCCCGACAAAGCCACCCGCGATGCAGGCGTGCAGAAGATGATGGACGATCCCCGGATGGACCCGGCGAACAATCCGATGCCCTTCGACGGCAAACGGATGATTTTCGGGGGGTTCGTTCCTGTCGTAGAGCTCCCCTGAGGAAAGCCGCCTTGACGCCCCACCCTGGCGTTCGCTTCAATGGCGGTGGAGCACGGGGGGACGTCCAGATGGAACGGGGAACGTTGACGGCGCTGGCCGCAGGGTCGGCGCTTGTGCTCGCTGGGGCGGCATGGGTGCTCACGCAAGGGGACAGCCCGGTAGACCCGGATACACGGGCCGTGGCGTCAGCGCGTGGTGCGCCCGCTGCTTCAGCAGTGAAAAGAGTCGATGCCCGCCGCTTAGCGGATAGCGCCGGCAGCCGAAGTGACGCGACGCTCTATGATGCGGCAGCATCCTCCGACGCGGCAGAAGCCGATGCGTCTGTGGCGTTTGCATTGGTCAGCGGTAATCTCAAATGCCAGATAGATCGCGATGCAGATTCAATCGACCATATCAAGCTCAGTACGGACGACGCGCTATGCGACGAACTGACAAGAAAGCCGCTTTCCAACGATGAGATTTACCAGGCGATAACGCTCGCAGCCGAGCAGGGACACGTCCTTGCCCAGCTCCACTATGCCGGCTATGTGGCGGCGCTCTTCGATGACCCCAGATATGCGCTTGATCCGGACTTCATCCGCGAACTCAAATCAAACACCGTCCGCTTCCTCGAGGCCGCTGGACGTAGCGGAGAGAGCGAAGCCTACCTGAGGCTCAGCAGTATCTACAGCGACGGCAATCTTGCCGACGGAGATCCCGTCCTCTCCTACGCCTATGCAAATGCATTCTTCCAGGCAGGCACACAGAGATATGCCGGAAAAATCCTGCACCAGTCGATGGACGGACTGAGCCCGCAGGAGCTCCGCCGGGGAAACGAATTGTCACGGCACATCCTCGATCAGAGGCAGTCAGATCCAGGTATCGGTAGAAGCGCTGAAAGCCGCTGACGAGCGATGAGCGCCGATCGATGAACCGTGCAACGAACGCGGCCCTGCGCTGAGGTCACCCAGGTGTGCCTGGACGGCGTTGTACCACCCACTCGCCATCCTCCTTCCGGAACGGGCCTGGCAACGGCGGAAGGATGTCCAGCACCCGTTCGGAGGGCCGGCACAGTCGCACCCCCATCGGGGTCTGCACGAAGGGACGGTTGATCAGCACCGGGTGAGCGAGCATCGCATCGAGCAAGTCGTCCGGGGACAGCGCGGCATCGGCCAGGCCCAGCGCGTCGTAGGGGGTGTCCTTCTGCCGGATCGCGTCGCGTACGCCTAATCCAGCAGCCGCGATCAACGCCATGAGCCGCTCGCGGCTGGGTGGATGCGTCAGGTAGTCGATCACTTCCGGCTCGATGCCAGCGAAGCGCATCATCGCGAGCGTATTGCGTGACGTGCCACATTTGGAATTGTGATAGATGACCGCTTTCACGTACTTTCCTCGTTGCTTGAAAGGTGTTCCACCACGCCCGCAGCCGCCGCGAGGGCGGCGGCTTCCACCGCGCCCTTGCGCTCGCTGTAACGGTCCACCAGGTACTCGCTGCGCTCCCGCACCAGCAGGGTGAACTTGACGAGTTCCTCCATGACATCCACCACGCGATCGTAATAGGCGGAGGGTTTCATCCGACCCTGGTCATCGAACTCCTGCCACGCCTTGGGCACCGACGACTGGTTGGGAATGGTCACCTGCCGCCGTTGAGCTTGGCGACCATCGCAGACGCAAGATATGGTGAGGTTTCGACAGCCTCGCGAATGTCCCGAGCAGCCGAAGGCGGCAACCCGGGTTGCTTCTCTACCTCATTGAGCAGCTATTCGACACGTGGATCAACCATCGATTGGCTCCAACTCGAAGGTCACTCTCGAAACACAGTGAGGATCGTCGCGGTTGTCTGTTTTGACGGCGATGTAGACCCCAAGGTTCTGCCCGGCCTGCTTGTCGAACATGATCCGATGGTCATCACCATAAGCTGGCTTGGTAGTCCGAAAGCCAGCGGACACCAATGGGGCCTGCACCTCGACCATGGTGAGTTCGCATGAGTCAGGCGGGTCAACCGATACCTCTATCAAGTGTCCAGGGTGCTTGGAGTAAGGCTTCCAGACCGCCAACTCGTAGCCACCCTGCCCTAACGCGCCTTTGACCCCATAGCGCCGCCCCTTGCCATCCGGAGGTAACTTAAACCCTATGGCCTGCTCGACAACCTCTGGAGCCGTGTCCGTTTGGGAGCGGAGAGCCCGCGCCAACTGAGCCAGCGCGCTGGTCAGCACGGGGACGGTCAACGCGGGCCCCGCCTGCAACTCGGGGTAAGCGTCTTCATCGACAATCCGAGGTGAGCCGTTCGCTGCAGCGTCGACCGCCCTATCAGATGCTACAGCAGCTGTGTTCTGTTCGGCCTCAAAAGGGGCCTGGCTTGGCAGGTTTGGCACAGTCATATACTGAGGCGAAGCCGAAGGTTGAGCGCACGCCGCCAGTCCTGAAGTCAAAACTGCTGCGGCCAATGTCTTGACCAGTGGACAGGAAGGAGGGCGTCTGTCGCGACCGAAGTCCATAAGCGAGCTCATGCGAAGAGTTCGGAGCCTCAGTCTATCCGCACAGTAAGCCCAGCAGGCCAAACAGCGGAACTGTCGGATGCGGGTCAAGTCGTTCAGCCTCCAAAGGATGCGTCACGCCCACGCAGCGCCTCGAGGATACGCCGCAGCGTTGGCTCCTCAAATCCTCACGATCCTCTTCTCCATGGGTTTCCTTACGCACGAAGCTGAGCGTGACGGTCCGGTTGCCGCCGTTGGTCCGAAACGGGCCGTTGAGCACGTCGGTGCCCAACGTCTGCGTGGTGCCGGTCTGCACCGCGTTGCGCAGCACGCCGGCCGACAGGCTGCCGCCGACCACGCCTTGGGCACCGACGACTGGTTGGGAATGGTCACCTGGCGCCGTTGAGCTGGGCGACCGAGGGGGTGTCCAGGGCATCCGCTACCACGTTGCGGAGGTGCTGCATGAGATTGTTCCGCGTCGTCTATTCGATTATTCTAGAATCATGGAACATAAGAACGCAACCCATGCGCTTGCCGCCCTGGGGCACCCTACCCGTCTGTCGATCTTCCGCTTGCTGGTGCAGGCCGGTAGGGGCGGCAGGCTGGCCGGCGACATTGCCCAGGCCCTCTCGCTACCCGGTGCCACCCTGTCCTTCCATCTCAAGGAGCTCCTTGCGGCGGGCTTGATCAGCGCGGAGCACCGCGGCCGCACGATCTGCTATCGGGCCGAATTCGAAACGATGACGGCACTGGTGGGCTACCTCACCGAAAACTGCTGCGCCGATGATCGGGCCTGTGATCGCCCGTCGACCTGCTGACGCTTTCTCTGGAGCTTCATGAGCACGCTGCCTGCACGCTTGTCCTTCCTCGACCGGCATCTCACCCTTTGGATCTTCGCGGCAATGGCCTTGGGTATTGGGCTGGGGGCCACCTTTGACGGGTGGCCGGACGCGCTCAACAGCCTTTCCGTCGGTTCTACAAACGTGCCGATCGCGATCGGCCTGATCCTGATGCTGTACCCGCCCTTGGCCAAGGTGAAGTACGAGGCGTTGCCGCGCGTCTTCGACGACAAGCGTGTCCTGGCACTGTCATTGCTGCAGAACTGGGTCGTTGGCCCCTTCCTGATGTTCGGGCTTGCCGTGCTTCTCCTGCGCGACCATCCCGACTACATGACCGGCCTGATCCTGATCGGCCTGGCCCGCTGCATCGCCATGGTGCTGGTCTGGAACCAGCTGGCGCGTGGCGATAGCCAGTACGTGGCCGGGTTGGTGGCCTTCAATTCGATCTTCCAGATTCTGCTGTTCGGCGCCTATGCCTGGTTTTTTCTATCGTGGCTGCCGCCGGTGTTTGGTCTGCAGGCGAGCGTCATCGATGTAAGCGTCTGGGCCATCGCCGAAGCCGTGCTGGTGTATCTGGGCATCCCGTTCCTGGGCGGCTTCCTGACCCGTCGCTGGCTGACAAGACGCAGGGGCGTGCGCTGGTATGAGGAGACGTTCCTGCCTGCGATCAGCCCGATCACCCTCGCTGCGCTGCTGCTCACCATCGTGGCGATGTTCAGCCTCAAGGGCGGCGACGTGCTGCGCATCCCGCTGGATGCTGTCCGCATTGCCATCCCGCTGACGCTGTACTTCATCCTCCAGTTTCTGTTGAGCTTCTGGATGGGCCGGCTCATTGCCAAAGACTATCCGCGGACGACCGCGATCGCCTTTACTGCGGCCGGCAACAACTTCGAACTCGCCATTGCCGTGGCCATCGCAGCCTTCGGCCTGGCATCGCCGGTTGCGTTCGCTGCCGTCATTGGTCCCCTGGTGGAAGTGCCCGTCCTGATCCTGCTGGTGCACGTTGCCCTGCGGCTGGGCAAGCGCTTTTTTCCGACGGATGAGCGTGCGACAGAGTCGGAGCGGTGACTGAGGCTTGCGCAGGGAGAGCGTGTAATGACCCACCGGTTTCTGCTCAGGTCATGCGGATAATGCAGCGGCCTAGGCCGCGTCCGGGGCCATCATCTTCAGCGCCTGATGTGGCCGCTGGTGATGGAACTGGAGATCCGCTGGACGGTAGTTCTTGTCCATGCCCAGCAATCCAGCCGCTGTGCGTCGGCTCGGCAAGCTTGGACGATCTCAAGGACCAGTGCCGATTTGCGACTGAACACAGTGCAATTCTGATCGGCTCGTACTTCACATATCCAGAACTGGCCCTGCGTGGTCCTGCTGTGTCGTCTGCTGTCCGGTCTGCTCCAGCGCCTGCTGACGCAACTGATCTTGCCTGATGGCTTCGGCTTGCTGCATATTCTGCTGCGCCGGCTGCTGAGACGCTTCTCGCCCATCTACCAGAGCATGAAAGAACGGACCTTTCTCACCAAACGGAGCGTAGACAGCGAACACGTTCTCGGCACCGTCCTTACCCAGCCCGCCTGTGACTTTGTCGACCCGCTTCAGTAACGGGTCTTCGGCCTGCTGCTTGTAGAGCGACGCGGTGACGTTCTTGCTCTCTTCGTCGTTCCAGTTGCCCGTGCCACGCACCCAGGAATGGATCCGCTGGTAGGTCGAATGGTCAGGATGAGCGGGGTTGTCGGCCAGCAACGGATCAGCAGCAGCCTTCTCCTGCGACGGTTCAGGATCCTGTTTCTTGCTGCGGCCAGGCGCTGTCACCGAGACTGCGCCCAGTGTCGGCACGTGGGCCAGAGCGGGCTGGCCAAGCTCGGCCTTGGCCTGGCGAATCTCTTCCGGGCTAGTCACCGCGAACTCGCGGGCGACTCCGTCAGGACCTGTCTGCAGGTGAGCGACGGGACTGTCGTAGCCGTATTGCCCCTGCTCGTTGGGCTTGAGCTGCTGCATCGTGGACCCGGAGATGCCATTGGCCTCCCGCGTCCGCTGGGTCGCCAGCTCCACGGCCGGCAAATTGTCGGGCTGGGCGTTCAGATCCACGCCAGCGCTGCGGTAGCGATGCAAGACCTCGTTTTTCTCGAGCTGTACGGCCGTGGGCGCTGGGCGGGACTGGATGACCGTCAGTTTCTCCTGGGCGCGCTCCAACGAGGGCTGGCGCATCTGGTTGGTGAGCTCCAGCTCCACGGCCAGGTTGCCGGTGGCCACCCCGTTCTTGCCCGCCCACTGCCCATCAGCAGTGCGCTGGTAGAGGTGGCCGTCGTGGCCGTGCACTTGGTCCTGCTTCGCCCGGGCGCTCTCCACCGCGGCTGGCACGCCCACGCCGTAGTCCTCGCCCCGCTGCGCGGCATGGTTCTCCAGGTATGCCTGGGCGACGGCCTCGCGACCGGTCGCGATGTTGTTCTCGATCCGAGCCAGGGATTCCTGGTTCAAACGCTGCGCCTGCACCGGGGTAGCGGTCTGCAGCTCGTAGACGCCATTGCCGTTAGCACCCGCCACGCCAGTCTTAACTTGGCGCTCCCAGGACTCGTTGGCCGGATTGCGCTGCCAGTTCTGATTGTCCAGTCCAGTCTGATCGCCAGGCTTGGCCGGGAGATTGAACGGATCCTGCGGTGGTGGCGCTTTGCCCAGTGCCAACTCGGCGCCCTTGGCATTCGCCATGGCGTTCAACTCTTGGGACTTGACGTAGCTGGCTCCCACCGGAGCCTGACTGGGAGTGTCTCGTCCATCGGCCCCGCGCTCGAAAAGGCCCTGGCGCTCCCAATCCCGCCCGTTGAACTGCCACTCCACCCCGTACTTGTCGGTCTGGTTATAAATGGCGCGGTTGTCCAGCAGATCGGCACCTTTGTCGAACGCTTTGCTCATCAACAGCGCATCGCCCACCACCAACGCCGCAGGCACGACGCCGGTTCCGCCCAGTACTGCGGCCGTGGATGCACCGCCGGCCCAGCCGCCTGCATTGCGAGCAATGGCGTGCTGAACCTCCGACTGGGCAGCCGTGGTGTTGCCCTGCTCCATCAGCGCAGCCGCCGTGCGTGCGGTCGTCACAGCGTCGGCACCTGTGGTCAGGAGTCCCCCGGCACGGGTCAGGCCGCGGGCGGACGCCTCGCCCATCAACAGCTGCATGGAGACTTCGCCGCGCTGCCCGCGGGGCACACGAAGGTTGCGTGCGACTTCTTCACCCAAGGTATTCTCGACCACAGCAACGCCGCCCGTCGACATGGTCAAGCGGCCGTCGTGATAAGCGCTGGAAATGGCCTGGGACAGGCCCTGGCGCTGAAGATCCAGGTTGCCGCCGCCAAGCAGTGGCTGTCCGGAGCTATGGAAATGCTGCAACGTGGAAACGATGCGGCCTTCGTTGTGTGTCACCCCGCTCCACTGGCGCGCATTGGCGCTGGCCTGGCCGTATGCGTTCAACTGCGTCGCGTTTTGGATGGCGTAGCCGTTCGGGTCACCGAAGAATGCCTGGGTGACAGCCCGTGTTTGGTCCATCGTCTGCCCCAGCGCAATGTTCGTGCGCAGGTCGCCATTGATGAGCGCCACCTGCGCGGTGTCGCTCAATCGCTGAACCTTGAGGGCCACTCGATCTAACGCGTCCGGATCCGCCCTCAACGCCGCTTGGCCATCTTTCGTGGCAGCCAAGTCTTCCAAGGCATCTTTCAAACCGAGGCCATATTCTCTGATGGGGCGGCCCGTATGTGGCGTAACCCCAATGGCCTGAGCAAGTGCCTTGTCATTAGGCAAATTGATCAGGTTGGTGGCCGCGTCCTTACTGAGCCGGCCGGAGTCCACCAGCGCTTGCAATAGAGGGTCACGCGTAAACGCCTGCTGCTCGATGGCGTGATGCGATTGAAAGAGCGGCTTGCCGGGCATGGTCCAGGATCCTTCCTTGTCGCCTGGTGGAATCAGATATCCGATGCGTCGATGAACGAGATGCCGCTGACTTCTGCGTCGTCAGGTATCCCAGCATGATGAACCGCATCCTTGAACTTCCGATCGCAGAACACGGACGGGTTGAACGGCACCCGGAACACGTGCGACTCTCCCAACACCTCTCGCCGGAAGGCAAGGCTGGCTCCCCCACCCAGGGAATAGAACTTCCCACGCACATACTCGTCATCGACCTTGACCCTCAGCCGCGATGACTCTTCGTCCAAGGCATCCAGCTCTCGAACCACGTCGCACAGGAAGTGGCGTGGCCCCCTGATGCCATCGGCCAAGCGGTAATCCACCTCGGTGAACGCAAAGGCGCTGGGATCAACCGAGCACATGGCGTCATGGAGTCGCTCGGACACCAACCAATAACCGCCAAACCCCGGCTCCAGATCGCGAGGCTCGGGGCCTTCGCTGGGATCATAGGTCATCTGCGGTTGCTCGAGCATTAAAGGAAAGCCGACTCCTTCTGGACGCAAAATCACGCGTGGTGGCGACAGCAGCTGACGGAGATTGTCGAACATCACGCCGCAGGGCTGCCTGTTGCTCTCCATGTCCGATACGACCATGTAGAAGGCACCCGGCCTGGGCTGATTGGTCATCGTTGTATCCATGCGTTGCATTCCATCCATAGGGTCATTGCCTTCGGATCACTGCGACAGAGTGTAGCTCTATCATTACTGTGCGTGCTTCTCGTCTGGATGGACGCAGTTCTCCCCTGATATCGCGGGCGGTTCTAAAAGAGCTGCAACCTCCTGATCCTCGCTGGCGACCCTTCGCCGCATCCCTGGGTTTGGCCACATCACGGTGCATGGATTCCGATCGCCGTTCAAAGACTGGGGCAGTGAGACAACGGACTACACAGATGACCTGTCGGAGGCTGCGTTGGCTCATCAAATTCGCGACAAAGCAAAGGCAGTCGACAAGCGGGGCACTATGCTGGAGAAACGGCGCTTGATGATGCAGTGCTGGGAAATCAGTCGCCTGTTTAGCCTGCGAAAGGCGGAATCCCTTTAGATAGGCCGGCTGGAGAATCCTTCGACTTTCATTCTTGGCCCATAGCGCAGTTCGGCAGCCCGATTCTCCATCGCTTTCAACCGACGTCCAGACCACCCAATCACCAAACTCCCTCTGCTTCGGCGCCGCCTCATTGGAATTTTCAGCCAACCTCGCCGAGACTACGGCGCGTTGTCAAGAGGCCTTGTGCGAGCAGCGCGATCTCCAGCGTCAACAGAAGATCATCCACACACAGCATTGCGTCGAAGCGTCAAATGCTGCTGAGCAATGTGTGTCGCCACTCCGCTCCCGTTACTGGTCGAAATGCCCCTGTGACGCGTCCCACGCAACACACCAACATCTTTGACGTAATCGAGTACTTCGTCGCTCCGCGCAACTGCCCTTCGGCCGTATCCACGAATATCCATCCCAACGCGCAGGTCTCGTTTGGGCAGCTCGCTATCCTGGTCTTAGCCACTGGCCTGTGATCTCTATTGGAGTTACTCAATGACCCAGCGCCACGTCAGCCACCCTGAAGGACTGCCCCTTGCTCCGCCGGGCACAGCGCGCGCGCCACATCTACGACGCGCGCAGCGCCGCCCCCGGCGGTGACCACTTCGCTGAATGTCGCTGCAAGGCGACTGCGAAGCGAGCCGATGCCGAAACCGCGATCGCCGGATGGCGCCGCATCAACCGCCCGGCGCGGAGCGCCAAAAAGCCCGCCGCCTAGCTCGGCCACGACAACGTCCTGCAGATGCCATTGCGGCTGCTGGGCACTGACGAGACCCACAGGAGGACACATGGGAGCCGCTGAGAAATTCGAAGAACTGCTGTCGCTTCATCGCGTCCGCGCCATGACCGGCATGGGTAAGACTTTCATCTACGGTGAGATCAACGCGAGCAGATTCCCGCGATCGATCCGCATCGGGCGCCGCGCTCTCTGGATACAATGGGAGGTGCAGGGCGGGGTTCGGCGTCAGATCACGTAGAACAGGCCTATGCAGCTGGACGGGTAGCTGGGCGGGTAGCAACGTCCTAAGCAACAAAAAAGCCCCGTTTTGAAGGGGCTTTTGGCTGCAACTGGCGGAGAGCGCACCCGCTCGATCTCGATCTCGTCCATCGGCCCCGCGCTCGAAAAGGCCCTGACGTTCCCAATCCCTCCCGTTGAACTGCCACTCTACCCCGTTGTTGTCGGTCTGGTTATAAATGGCGCGGTCGTCCAGCAGATCGGCACCTTTGTCGAACGCTTTGCCCATCAACAGCTGCATGGAGACTTCGCCGCGCTGCCCGCGGGGCACACGTAGATTCTGCGCGGCGTCTTCTGCCAGGGTTTGCTCGATTACTCCGATCCCTCGCTCGGATATCACAATACGCCCACCGTGATGGGCGTTGTTGATGGCAAGCGACAATCCGCTGCGCTGAAGCTCGATATTTCCACCTCGAACGATCGCGCTATTGCTGGCCTGAATCTGGTTGAGCGTAGTGACAATTCGAGACTCAGAGTGCACGACCGCTCCCCAGCCATGGTCCACTCCAGTGAATCCCTGCAGGCCATCGATCTGCTGGGCATGGCTCTAATAGTAGGCCGGTATATCACGAAAGAACTGGCGCACCCTTCGATTGGTCTGTGCTGGAAGCTCACCAACCGGCGTGTTGGTATTCAAGTCGTTGTTGATCAGCCCGACCTTAACGGTATCGCGCAGCTGTTCGACACGTTTTGCGACTCGGTCTATCGCCTCCGTGTCGCCGCTCAAGGCCAGGTGGCCGTCTCGTGTCGACTGCAGCCGATCTAATCGCTCAAGCATGCCGTTTTGGTATTCGGCTAGCGGTCCGATTGTACGGATGCGCGAACTACACGAAGACAGCCGGGGTACGCTGGGAGCTGGCCGCATGCGCGAAGACCTGGCTGAGGAGGGCGAGACTGCCAGCCTGAACCGGGTGGCGCGCTTGATGGCAGCCGACGGCCTGCAGGGCTGGCCCCAGCGCAAGCGTCGCGGACAGCGTGCCCGTCCAGCCGTGATACCACCGGGCGTGGTCAATCTGCTCGAATGTGATTTCGTCGCGCTGGAGCCAGAGACCAAGTGAGTGACCGATGTCACCGAGATCAAGACCGAGCGGGGCAAGCTGTATCTGTGCATAGTGCTGGATCTTTACGACCAGCGCGTTGCGGGGTGGCCAATTCACGATCGGCAGGACCGGCAGATGGTGATCCGAGCGGCGCAGATGGCGGTGTGGCAGCGGCAAGGAAGTCATGCGGTGATCCTGCATTCCGACCGTGGCAACCAGTTCCGCAGCGGTGACTACCAGGGATATCTGGCCGCCAACAGCCTGATCTGCTCAATGAGCTCGGCGGGGCACTGCGGTGACAACGCGGCCTGCGAAGGCTTTTTTGGCCTGCTCAAGCGTGAGCGGTTCTATCGAACGAGCTCCCCCACACGGGATGCAGCAAGAGCGGATGTGTTTGACTACATCGAGCCACGCCCCAGCCCTAGGATGCGGCGAAGGCTCGCTACGCAGAATCAGAAGATTGCAGCTCTTTTAGAACCGTCCGTGATATCGGGGTAGAGCCCAACGATTGCTGTTCCGTTTCCTGGAGCATGCGCTCGATGCGAGGATCAAGCATCGCTACGCTCCATCTCGAAGCTCACGACCCTCACGCAGGTCGGCGCGTCCCGTTGGTCAGGGGTTGTGGCGATGTAAAGACCAAGCGACGGGCCAACGGTCTTGTCGAACGTGATCCGTTGGTCGTCGCCAAATGTCGGCACATACACCCGAAAGCCGTCGGCCTCCATCTGCTTCTTCAGCGTGTCGTAAGCGAGGCAACCGTCCGGAGTGAGGGTCAGCTCCACCCGGTGCCCAGGGAGGTTCGGCGAACCCTTCCACACTGCCCAGCCGTAAGTGCCATTGCCCGTCTTCCCGCTCACGCCTCTCCGCTCTCCTTCGGCGTCAGGAGGCAGCTCGATTCCCAGAAGCCGCTCCACGTTGGCGGGCTCGGAATCAGCTTGTGCGTGGAAGGCTAGGGCGATTGCTTGGATCTGCTTGAAAAGCTGGTTCGATGTGAGTTCGGGCCCTGCCTTGAACCCGGGGTAACCGGCCCAGCTCATCATCGGCGACGAACCAGGTGGCAGCGCTGCGTCAGAGATGGCGGCGGCACGGTCCTGCTCGCGCTGAAGGTCAGCGGAGGTCGCTTCCTGCACTGCTTTCTCCTGTTGAGCCTTCGACGGCTCCGCACATGCGGCCAATCCCAACAGCAAAGCACCTGTCGAGAAAGCTTTGGTGATGTGGGTTGCTTTGTGAAATATATCCATGACAACCAGTCCGGCGCTTGAGATTCAAAAGCTCACTGTCAGTTCTTGTGCTCTTACCAGGCAGGCACCTGGCGGATGCGACATGGTAAGCATGCGCATATAACCGGTTGTCTTGGCTCTGGGGATGTCCTGCTCGATACCCTCAGAAGTGATCTGCACTCGTCCCAACGCACGGGCCTCATCCTGGCTGGACAGATGGCAGACTTGAAGAGTTTCCGTCTGAGCCAAGAGGTCCTTGCTGATCGTGGGGGATGACTGGGTCGGACCGGCTGAAATGATGGGGGATTGGCATCGGGATCTTTCCCGATTTAAGTCCTGCCCCTGCAGCTCTTAAAATCCTGAACGTATTTCACAATCAATCACCTACGCGGATCTGGCGGAGAGAGTGGGATTCGAACCCACGGAAGGTTTGACCCTTCGCCGGTTTTCAAGACCGGTGCCTTAAACCGCTCGGCCATCTCTCCGATGTGCAGCGCGCCCGGCGGCTGACCGGGGAGGCGTATTCTCGCATGGAGCGGGGCCGTTTGCCCATGGGCACGCCCGGCCCGCGCCGTCAACTGGACCCTCAGCCCGCATCCACCGCCATCGCGCCCAGTGCGGTCGCCTTGATCTTCTCCTTGGCCCGTTCGCACGCCCCGCCGCAATGCAGGCGCGAGGCTTCAAGCTCCGGCGGCAGGTGTTCGGCAAGGAAATCAATGAACACCCGCACGGCCGGCAGCAGGCCACGGCGCGAGGCGAACACCGCGTGGCAGATGCCCTGCGGCAGTGACCAGTCGGGCAGCACCACCTCCAGTTCACCATTGCGGACGGCCTCGGCGCATACGGTTTCCGGCAGCATCGTGATGCCGAAACCGTCCTTGACCATGCTCTGGAGCAGCGGGAAATCAAAGCCGGCCACGCGCGGCTGCAGGTCCACGCGGCGCACCGCGCCTTCCGGTCCGTGCAGTTCCCAGCGCTGCCGTGCCTCGTCTTCGCTGATGCTCAGCGTGACATGGTTCGCCAGCTCCTCAGGATCCTTCGGGCGACCGGCCCGGTCCAGGTATTTCGGGCTGGCCACCAGCAACTCCTGCACCTGGCCGAAGCTGCGCATGACCAGGCTGCCGTCGTCGTCCAACCGCGAGCGCACGCGCAGCGCCACGTCGTAGCCTTCATTGATGATGTCCACGCGGCGGTTGCTGATGTTCAACTGCAAGCGCACCTTGGGGTACTGCTCCAGGAACTTCGGGAGCAGCTTGGGCAGCTGCATCTGTGCCAGCGACACGGGCACGCTGGCGCGCACCAGGCCGCGGGGCTCGGCGCTCAGGCGATCAACCACTTCGCGCGCGGCCTGCGCTTCAGCGAGCATGGTCTGCGCATGGCGATGCACGCTGTTGCCCACGTCGGTGACGGCGAAGCGCCGCGTGGAGCGCTGCAGAAGGCGCACGCCGAGGTCCGTTTCAAGCTGGCTGATGCGGCGGCTGAGACGCGACTTCGGAATGCCCAGCGCGCGCTCGGCCGCAGCGAAACCGCCATGGTCGACCACCATGGCGAAGTAATAGAGGTCGTTGAGGTCTTGCATGTCGCAATTCCATATCTAGAACAATACGTGGCATTCAACCACCTTTATCCCACCTTGGCAACAACCTATCTTGATCGGGTCGGCGGCACACCGCCCCTCCCAGATCATCAAGGTATGGCCATGAAGCTCCTTCATATCGATTCCAGCGCACTCGGCGACAACTCGGTGTCCCGCACCCTCACCGCGGCGGTTGTCGCGCAGTTCGCCGCGCAGGGCAGCGCGCTCCAGGTCACCTATCGCGACCTCGACAAGGACCCCATTCCGCACCTGCGCAGCGGTTCACTGGCGCAGAGCGATCCCGCCGAAGCGGCGCTGGCGGCAGAGGTGCTGGAAGAGTTTCTCGCCGCCGACGTGCTGGTGATCGGTGCGCCGATGTACAACTTCACCATTCCGTCCACCCTGAAGGCCTGGATCGATCGCGTGGCGGTCGCCGGGCGCACGTTCAAGTACACGGAAAACGGGGCGGTTGGCCTGTCCGGCGGCAAGCGTGTGATCGTGGCCAGCGCCCGCGGCGGCATCTACGCCGATCCGGCCGGCGATTTCCAGGAACCGCTGCTGCGCCAGATCTTCGCCTTCCTCGGCATCGACGACGTCACGTTCGTGCGCGCCGAAGGCGTCGCTTACTCGCCCCAGCATCGTGAGGATGCCCTCGCCGCGGCCCTGGCCAATCTGCCGGACGCCGAGCTCGCCGAGGCCTGAGTTCACAGGCGGTCGCTGTCCTCGTCGGGCGCACCGCCTGGGGCTGGAAGCTCCCCTCCCCCCTTCCGGCCCACCCCTGCGGCCCCGCTTCGGCGGGGCCGTTTCTGTCTTCAACGTGCGGGCGGAAAGCGCCCGGCACCACCGCATCGCTCAACCGATGGTGTCCAGTCCACCCATGTAGGGGCGCAGCACGTCCGGCACGGTGATCGAGCCGTCGGCGTTCTGGTAGTTCTCCATCACCGCGATCATCGCCCGGCCGACGGCGGTGCCGGAGCCATTGAGCGTGTGCACCAGCTCCGGCTTGCCGGATTCCGGATTGCGCCAGCGCGCCTGCATGCGGCGGGCCTGGAAATCACCGGTGTTGGAGCACGAAGAAATCTCGCGGTAGGTCTCCTGTGAAGGCAGCCACACTTCCAGGTCGTAGGTCTTCACTGCCGAGAACCCCATGTCGCCGGTGCACAGCAGCACCTTGCGGTACGGCAGGCCCAGCTTTTCCAGGACGACCTCGGCGCAGCGCGTCATGCGCTGGTGCTCGGCCTCGCTGTCCTCAGGGCGGCAGACCGACACCAGTTCCACTTTCTCGAACTGGTGCTGGCGGATCATGCCACGCACGTCGCGGCCCCCGCTGCCGGCCTCGGCGCGGAAGCACATCGAGTGCGCCGTCATCCGCAGCGGCAGCTGCTCGGCGTCGACGATCTCATCGCGCACGATGTTGGTCAGCGGCACTTCGGAGGTGGGAATCAGATAGCGGGTGGAATCACCCACCGCGGTCTGGAACAGGTCGTCCTCGAACTTGGGCAGCTGGCCGGTGCCATGCAGCGAAGCGGCGTTCACCAGCAACGGGACATTGGTTTCCTCATAGCCGTGCTCGCCGGTGTGCAGGTCCACCATGAACTGCGCCAGGGCCCGGTGCAGGCGTGCGATCGGGCCACGCAGCACGGTGAAGCGCGATCCGGACAGCTTGGCCGCGGTTTCAGCGTCCAGCCAGCCGTTGCGGGTGCCGAGTTCCACGTGGTCGAGGACCTTGAAATCGAACGTGCGCGGCGTGCCCCAGCGCGACTGCTCGACGTTGTCGTTCTCGTCGGCGCCGTGTGGCACATCGGCCGCCGGCAGGTTGGGGATGTCCAGCGCGATGGCTTCGATCTTCTCGCGCAGTGCGTCCAGCGCGATTTCCGAGGCCTTCAGCTCGTCGGCGAAGGCAGCGACTTCGGCCATGATCGCCGAAACGTCTTCACCCTTGGCCTTGGCCTGGCCGATCGCCTTGGAGCGGCTGTTGCGCAGGCTCTGCAGCTCCTGCGTGCGCACCTGGATCCGCTTGCGGTCTGCTTCCAGCGCCTCCAGCGCGGACACGTCCAGCTCGAAGCCGCGACTGCTGCGCAGGCGTTCGGCGAGATCGGCAGGCTGGTGGCGGAGCAGGGCTGGATCGAGCATGGCAGGCATCTTGTTTGGACCGAACCGGGATTATCGCCTGTAATGCGTTTTTCTGCCGCCGGTTCATTGCGCCTGTGCCAGAATCGGGCGGACTTTTCACGTGCCACCTGGTCTGCCCATGCCCGCTCACCGCCCCACGTCCGGTTCGTCATTCACCCTGCAGATCCCCCGCAACAGCCTGAAGATCGCCGGCGCCGCCTTCGTGGCAGGCCTGGTGCTGTTTGCCGTCGTCTGGTTCTCCAGCCGCGACAAGGGGTTCTACAAGGCAGACCCGGCCACACAGACACCGCAGCAGGTCGCCGAGGTGGAGCCGCTGCCCGAACCCCGGGCCGCCGCGGCCGGTTCGAGCGACATGCCTGACGCGCGCCCTGCCCCGGCGGCGGCCGAAGAGATTCCACAACTTGTCGAGACGGCGCCTGCGCCGCCTGCACCGACCACCGCCGTGCCCGCGGGCGATGCTTCGCAGGGCGGTGGCATCGTGTCAAGCGATCGTCCCACCCCGATTGCCGCCCAGTCGCCGGCGCCGGCCTACCCGCCTGCGGCGCTGCGCCGCGGCGAATCCGGCACGGTGGTGCTGCGGGTGGACGTGGATACGGCAGGCCAGCCGAGCGCGGTCACCCTGATCCAGCGCAGTGGCTCGCGCGATCTGGACCGTGCCGCGACCGTGGCTGTGCGACGTTGGCGCTTCACCCCGGCCATGGCCAATGGACAGCCGATCCCGGGCAGTATCGAGGTACCGTTCGAGTTCAATCTGCCCAACTGAACAGGCGGGCTGGCGGCGCTCTCAACAGCGTGCAGCGCAAGACCCGGCCCTACGGGGGCTGAACCGCGCGCACGCCGTTGACGCAGAAATGACATCCGGTTGAGGGGGCTCGGGCAACACTCGGGATGTCGTCGGAAACGACATGTTGGAGGTTGCCACATGAATGCAACGCACGCTCCCCATGCTACGAATACCGTCCCCCGGGACGATCTTGAACCCGGCCGCAGCCATCGCCGCACGTCCCCCTGGCTCTGGTTTGCCCTGATCCTTGCGATGTTTGCCGGCGCCCTGGCCTGGCTTCGAATGACCAACGACACCGTAGCGCCTGCGCCCGTGGGCCAGCGCATGCTGCCGGAGACCACCACGCCCGTGGCCAACAGGCCCGCCGCACCGGTCGAGCGCGCTGCCCCGGCCACGTCGCAGCGCAAGGCCGCCCCGGCGATCCGCAACCGCGAGGCCCGTCCGCTGGCCAGCAATGCGCAGCCGAGCTATCCGGTGAGCGCACTGCGCAACGGTGTGCAGGGCAGCGTGACGGCGCGCCTTCAGGTGGCTCCCAACGGCGAGGTCACCGATGCGAGCATCGTCTCCCGCAACGGCCAGCGCGACCGCGATCTGGATCGTGCGGTGCTGACGACCGTGCGCGGTTGGAAGTTCGAACCGGCCATCCGCGATGGACGCGCGATTGCCAGCGTGGTCAATGTCCCGGTGGATTTCCGTACCGAACGTTGACGATGCGCAAGCGGGCGCCGGGTCGTCCGGCGCCCGCTTGATGGGCACTGGCCAGGCAGCGCCGGTCAGGCGTGGACGTCCAGCGTGAACCCTGCGCCTTGGGCCAGGGTATCGAACCCCGGGAACGACGTTGCCACGTTGGCGACATCCTCGATCCGGACCTCCCCAGTGGAAAGTTGAGCTGCGATGGCGAAGGCCATGGCGATGCGGTGGTCGCCGTGGCTGTCGATGGTGCCGCTGCCCAGCACGGCGCCTCCATGGATCGTGGCGCCATCGCCGGTCTCGTCCACCTGTACGCCGAGCGCACGCAGGCCAGTGGCCATCGCGGCCAGTCGGTCGGACTCCTTGACACGCAGCTCGGCCGCGCCGGTCACCACGGTTGTACCCTCGGCGGCCGCGGCGGCCACGAACAGCGCCGGGAACTCATCGATCATGTCCGGCACCAGGGCCTCAGGGATCGTGGTGCCCTTCAGCGGGGCATGGCGGACCACCAGATCCGCCACGGGTTCGCCACCCTGCTCGGCCAGGTTTTCTTCGCGGATGTCGGCCCCCATCAGGCGCAGCGCGTGCAGCAGCCCGGTGCGACGCGGGTTCAGGCCGACCTGCTTCAGCCGCAGCGCGGAGCCGGGGATGATGCTGGCGGCCACCAGGAAGAAGGCGGCCGACGAGAAGTCCGCAGGCACCACGATATCGGTCGCACGCAGGCGCTGTCCGCCCTGCAGCCTCGCCTTGCCGGGAGCGTAGTCGATGGCCACCCCGAAGGCCGCCAGCATGCGCTCGGTGTAGTCACGCGTGGGATGCGGCTCCACGACCGACGTCTCGCCCTTTGCGTAGAGGCCGGCCAGCAGCACCGCGGATTTCACCTGCGCGCTCGCCACGGGCGATTCGTACGCGATTCCCTGCAGCGCCTGGCCGCCGTGCACGCGCAGCGGCGGCGTGCCATCGGCCTCGGTCTCGATGCGTGCGCCCATCTGCGCCAGCGGTCCGGTCACGCGCCGCATGGGCCGCCGGGACAGCGATGCGTCACCGATCATCACGCTGTCGAACGCCTGCCCGGCCAGGACGCCGGCGATGAGTCGCATGCCCGTGCCGGCGTTGCCGCAGTCCAGTGCTGCGGCCGGTGCCTGCAGGCCATCGATGCCCACGCCATGCACCACCCGCCTCGATGGCGAAGGTGTTTCAATCCGCGCCCCGAGCTGGCTGAAGATCCGCGCGGTGGCGCGCGTGTCTTCGCCTTCCAGGAACCCTTCGATGGTGGAGGTGCCATCGGCGAGCGCGGCGAACATCACCGCACGATGGGAAACCGATTTGTCCCCGGGAATGGCCAATGTGCCCGTCAAGGCCCGGCCCTTGCGGGCGATCCAGTACTGCGTCGTGCTCATGCGTGATTCAATCCTTCAGCGGCGTCGTGCGTTTCAGCACACGGCGACCGGGTACGAACCCAGGATCTTCACCTGGGCCGCATGGGTTTCGAGTTCAGCCAACGCCGCCTGCATCGGCGCATCGTCCACATGGCCGGCCAGATCGATGAAGAAGCCGTATTCCCACTTGCCGTGATGCGAGGGCCGCGACTCGATGCGGTTCATGCTGATGCCATGCCGCGCGAACGGGCTGAGCACATCGAACAGCGCGCCCGGCTTGTCATGGATGAAGACCAGCACCGACGTGCGGTCGTGGCCGGACGAAGGGAAGATGCTGCGGCCGATGACCAGAAAGCGCGTGGTGTTGTCCGCATCGTTCTGGATCGGTTTGGTGACCACCTTCTTCAGGTTGTACACGTGGCCGGCGTTCTCGCCGCCGATGGCCGCCGCATCATCGGCATTGCGCGCCCGGCGAGCGCCTTCGGCATTGCTGGCCACCGGGATTTTCTCGGCCCGGGGCAGGTTGGCGCGCAGCCACGACGAGGTCTGCATGAACGATTGCGGGTGCGCGTAGATGCGCTCGATGTCTTCCAGGCGGCCGCTGCGCGACATCAGGTACTGCTGCACGCGCAGCTCGGCTTCACCGCAGATCTTCAGGTTGGAAGTGAGGAACATGTCCAAGGTGATCTGGATGGTGCCCTGCCCCGAATTCTCCACCGGCACCACCCCGAAATCGGCATTGCCGGCCTCCACTTCCTGGAAGACTTCCTCGATGCTCGCCATCGGCAGGCCGAGTGCGGAGCGACCGAAATGCTTGAGCACGGCCTGCTGGCTGAAGGTGCCCTCCGGACCGAGGTAGCCGATCTTGAGCGGCTCCTGCTGGGCCAGGCAGGCCGACATGATCTCCCGGTAGACATGCACCAAAAGCTCGTCGCTGAGCGGGCCTTCGTTGCGGTCCACCACCATGCGCAGCACCTGCGCCTCGCGTTCGGGGCGGTAGTAGTCCACTGCGGCGGCGAGCTTGCCCTTGGCCTTGCCAACCTGGTGCGCGTAGCGGGCGCGCTCGGCGATGAGAGCCTGGATGTCGCGGTCGATCTGGTCGATGTTGGCGCGCACATCGGCCAGCACCAGCGGTGGTGCCGCCTTGGCCGCGCGGGCGGTGGTGCGGGACGCCGGTTTCACTGCGGCCGCCGGCGTGGCCGGGGTGGCTTTCCGGGTCGTTCTTGAAGCGGCTGGATCGGCAGGTTTGCGTGCCATCGGGGATCCTGTAGTGCTGGGCGCACAGGCGTGCGCCGGAAGTTCAGCCGTGACGCTGCTGGAAATCGGCCATGAAGCCCACCAGCGCTTCAACGGCCGCGAGCGGAATGGCGTTGTAGAGCGAGGCGCGGATGCCACCGACGGCCTTGTGGCCCTTCAGCGCAAGCAGCCCCGCCGCCTTGGCGTCTTCCACGAAACGCGCATCCAGCGCCGGCGTCGGCAGGAAGAACGGCACGTTCATCCGCGAGCGTGCCGAGACCGCGATGTCGTTGCGGTAGAAGCCGCCGGACGCATCGATGGCGGCGTACAGCAACGCCGCCTTGGCCGCGTTGCGCTCGGCGAACGCCACCACGCCGCCTTCGGCGAGCATCCATTTGAACACCAGTCCGGCCAGATACCAGTTCCAGGTCGGCGGGGTGTTGAGCATGGAATCGCGTGCAGCGTGCGAGCGGTAATCGAAGATGTCCGCGCGGCGCTGTCCACTGCGCTCGAGCAGGTCGCGGCGGATGATCACCACGGCGATGCCGACCGGGCCCAGGTTCTTCTGCGCCCCGGCGTAGATCACGCCGAAACGGCGCACGTCCAGCGGCTCACTGGCGATGGAGGAACTGAAATCGGCGACCAGCGGCACCTCACCGGTGTCCGGAATGTCACGGAACTCCACGCCATGGATCGTTTCATTGGCGGTGATGTGCACGTAGGCGGCGTCGTCGGACAACTGCCAGCCGGCGCGCGGCGGCAGGTCATGGTAGTGCCCGGCTTCGCTGCTGGCGGCGACGTTCACCTCCACGTACGGGGCGGCCTGTTTCACCGCTGTCTGCCCCCAGTGCCCGCTGATCACATAATCCGCCCGTTGACCGGCAGCGGCGAAATTGAGGGGAATGAGCGCCTGCTGGGTGGTGGCGCCACCGGGCAGGAACAGCACCGCGTAGTCCTGGGGAATATCGAGCAGTTGGCGCAGGTCGGCTTCGGCCTCCGCGGCCACGGCCATGAACTCGGCACCCCGATGGCTCATCTCGACGATGGAGGCGCCGGCACCGTGCCATTCGAGCATTTCCGCCTGCGCCTGACGCAGGACCGATTCCGGCAGTGCCGCAGGGCCGGCACTGAAATTGTACGCGCGGGTCATGTCACACCTATGAGGCAAGACCCCTAGTATGCCGCAGCGCATCAGCGTCCGCGCCTTGTCCGGCAAGGGAATTTGGTTGCATCCGAATCCATCGCGCGGCCACCGGGCCACAAGCGTCACACTGCTTCAGCGCGCGCCGAACAGCAGCAGCAGGCTCAGCACGCCGGCCAGCAGCAGGGCGCTGCCGAGCAGCCAGGGCCAGCGACGCACGCGCCGCGGCACGTCCGGCAGGTCCTCGGCTCGGAACTCGGGCAGCAGCGCATCTTCATTGTGCAGTGGCTGCGTGCGCGGATCGTCGGGCAGTTCCACCACCAGGCGGTGGTGGCCATCGAACACCAGTTGATCGCCGCCCTGCAGCCAGCAATGGCGCACGTTCACGCCGTTGACCCGGGTGCCCTCGGCCGAGCCCAGGTCACGCAGCAGCACGCGCTCGCCGATGCGCTCCACGCGCGCATGGCGCGGTGCGAACGCTGGCTCATCGATGACGATGTCCGCGTCGGGGTCGCGACCGATCACGCGCGGGCGGTCAAGCGGGAAACTGCGTCCGTGGTGGCCACCGCCGACGCCGCGCAGTACGGCAATGCTTCCGGCCAGCGCGCCTTCGCCCGCCGCGCCTTGCGACGGAGCGGGCGGTTGTGCCACCGCCTCGGCCATCCCGCGCACGATCATTTCCACGCCGTCCACGTACACCGCATCACCCGCGCGCAGCATCGCCATGCGGCGCACCGGGCGACCGTTGACATGCACGCCGCGGATGCCGGCAGCCACCTGCAGCCAAAGCCCGCGCCCGTCCAGGCAGAACTGGGCGAGCAGCAGCGCCCCCTGGCTGGTGGCGACCACGGCGATGCTGCCATTGGCCTGGCGCACGATGCGCTGCACGCCGGCCAGCAGCGGCTGGTCAGGTTGCGTTTGATGGGGGAAATGGACGAGCAGACTGTGCACGCGCCGCAGCCTAGCAGGTTGCGATGATGGACGGAAAGCGTCAATGCGTGGCTTGGCGTTTGTCCTGCAGGTCCGCACAATGCACGCCCCTCCCGCCCTTAACCCCCGCCCTTCCGCCGCCAGGAGCTGCCATGTCCACCATCGATATCCGTCACGCCCATGCCCTGCCCGATCCGCAGGCCCGCACCGCCATGGAAGAGGTGGCGGCGAAACTCGCCGAACGCTTCGGACTGGCGTCGCAGTGGCGCGGTGACGTGCTCGATTTCAACGGCAGCGGCGTGGACGGCGCCATCGAACTGCAGCCCGGTGCGGTGCGGGTGACGGCCAAGCTCGGTTTCCTGCTCTCGTCGATGAAGAGCATGGTCGAAAGCGAAATCCAGCGCGTGCTCAAGGAAAAGCTGGGCTGAACAGCGCCGCCGTGAGGCGCGCCGAGCAGGCCGTCGTGCGCGTTTCCATCACGCCGTTCCTTCATCCGGCACGCTAGGCTGCCTTCTGCGACCGTCACAGCAGGAGCCTCTACGATGAGCCAGTACGACGAACACGACCCGCGTCACGAGGGCCAGGACAAGGCCTCGTTCCAGGACCAGGCCGAGCGCATCTCGCGCCGTTTCAGCGACTCCGCACAGCAGGTGTGGCTGGCCGGCCTCGGCGCCCTCGGCCGCGCCCAGGCGGAAGGCAACCGCTTCTTCGAAGGGCTGGTGAAGGAAGGCGAAGCGTTCGAAGAGCGCCGCCGGGGCCGCACCAGCGAGCAGGGCGCCAACTGGCGCGACAACGTCGAAGACCAGCTCGGTCAGGCCCGCGAGAAGGCCAGCGGCACGTGGGGCAAGGTCGAGAAGGCCTTCGATGACCAGGTGCAGGGCGTGCTGCGCCGTATGAAGGTCCCTGGTGCAGATGACATCGCGGCGCTGGAAGCACGCATCGATGCGCTGACCACGCGGCTGAACCGCCTGGAAAGCCGGGCGTCCCAGCCCGCGTCCGGTGAGCCCGCTCCCGGTTCCCACCAGTCCCCCAACAGCCTGCCCTGATGGGGTGTCGGTGCCGGTTCCCGCCGGCACCTGCGGCAGGCGGCGCGCCATGTTGCAAAGCAACAATATGCGCGCCACAATCGCTGTGACCCGCCTGTGCCTTCCGACTGTTCCCTCCCCTCTCGGATTCCGGCATCGGCGGGTTTTTCAGTCCTGAAGACCGCCCTGTGTGTAGGGATGCTCCCGACGCGGCGCAGGCCGGTCGCCGCTACACTGTCCGCCCTCTTCCGTCCCCTGTCCGCCGCCTGCATGTTTCCCTGGATTCCGGCTTTGCTGCTGGCTGCCGTGCTGTTTGTTGTCGCTACGCTCTACCTGTGGCTGGTCAAGCGCCGGGCGACTGAACGCGAACTGGGCCTGCAGGCGCTCGCCGGCATGCACTGGCGCGACTTCTCCGAGCTGGTCAAGCGCGCCCTGCGCGAGCAGCGCGACCTGCATACGCTGCCACACGCGGAAGACGGAAGCCGCCAACCCGCCAGTGATTTCCTGCTCGGCAGCGCCGAGGGTCCGTGGCTGGTCTGGTGCAAGCATGGGCTGGCGTACCGCATCGGCACCGCCGCCATCAACGAACTTGGTGCGGCGGCACGGCTTGCCGGCGCACGCGGTGGACTGCTGATCACCGAAGGCCGGGTGGAACGTGCCAGCCTGGCAACGGCGGAAAAGCAGGCGGTCGAAGTGCTCGACGGCCCGCGGCTGTGGCCGCTGCTGCTGCCCTATCTGCCCGGCGACATCGAATCACGGGTGCGCGACGCCGCGCGCCGCGAAGCCGTCCGCCGCACCGTCATCGCCGCGCTTGCGTGCGCCACGATCGGCCTCGCGGCGGCCGTGGGATTCAAGCGCGGCGTGCCGGCGTCGGCGGTCGAAGCACCCGCCCCAACGCAGCCCCCCGCTCTGCGGCAGCGCCCCGAGGTGGCAACGGCATCGCCTGCGCAGCCCGCACCGCCCATGCTGGAGCCGGACCCGGATGACAGTACGCTGCAGGCCTACCAGCAGGCCGTGTCGCGGGCGCTGCTGAGAGTGCCGGGCGTGACCAGCGGAATCTGGCAGACCCGGCAGACGCTGGTGGTGAGCCGCACGGGCACGCTGGAACAGGTTTGGCCGCGGATCTGCGAACAGGTCATCGCCTATCCCGCGCTGCGCACGGTGCGGATCCAGCTCAATGCCCGCCCGGGCGTGGACGAACCGGTGCGTTGGCGGCAGTGCGCCACCCTGTGAGCGTTGGCCTGCCCGCGCCGGCGGTCCGGGCAGCGCGTGTCAGCGCCCACCCGGCGCGAAGCGCGCCACCAGATCCCACGCATCGCCACGGAAGATCTGCCGCACCCGTGTGATGGCCTGGTCGCCGCGCCAGGTGTGGCGTTCGATCACCAGGCACGCGGTGCCCGTCTTGACGTCCAGCGCCTTCGCCGTCGGGGCATCGGCGCCCCATGCACTGATCCGATGCTGGGCACGTGTCCATGACACGTTCTGCAGCAGCCAGCTGCCCGGCGCGGTGCGGCTGAAATCCACCGCGCCTGCTTCGGGCACGCCCACCGGGCTGATTAGCCGGTGTTCGAGGGCCAGGGGCCTTTCATCGGCCAGGTGCAGACAGCGCAGTGCAAGCACCTGCGCGCCCGCAGCGAGCGCGGTTTCGCCTTCGTCATGTGCATGGGGGCCGCGCAGTTGGCGCTGCAGCAGCCGGTAGCCGTAACGCAGTCCCATCGCGCTGACCTGCAGGGCGATATCCGGGATCTCCAGCGCCACCTGCTCAAGGTGCGGCGACTGCCGCGCCACGAACGAACCGGCGCGGCGGCGGCGCTCGATCATTCCACTTTCGGCCAGGGCGGTCAGCACCTTGTTGACGGTCATGCGCGAACAGCCGTACTGCGCCATGAGCTCATGCTCGTACGGGATGCGGAAGCCGGGCGCCCACGCGCCGCTGAGGATCTGGTGCTCCAGATCCCGGCGGATGCGCTGGTTGAGCGTGGTGGCGTTGCGGGCGTTCACGGCGGTCTCGGGCAGGGGATCAGGCGGAACCCAGCACACCCTGCAGGGCCTGGGCAAAACGCGCCGTGATCGCGTCGCGCTGCAGATGGCGGCCGTCGGCCACGTACTGGCGGCCATGTCGCCAGACCGCGCGCAGCGCGCCATTACGGGCGGCGAACATCCAGCTGTCAAGCAGCGCATCCCCGGCGCGTGTCTGCAGCGCAGGATGCGCCGGATCCAGCTCCAGCACGTCCGCGCTCGCGGCCACCTGCAGTCCGGCCGCCACGCCCAGCGCCTGGGCGCCACCACCCAGCGCCGATTCGTACAGGTAGCGGCCGGTGCTGCGGCCGGCGTCCGGCGCGAGCACGTTGCGGCCGCGCAGGGTCAGGCGTTGGCCGTACTCGAGCAGGCGCAGTTCCTCGGCCGCGTCGATCAGCACGTTCGAGTCCGAACCCACTCCGAAGCGGCCGCCCTCGCGCACGAAGGCCTGCATCGGGAACAGACCGTCGCCGAGGTTCGCCTCGGTGATCGGGCACAGGCCAGCCACCGCACCGCTGCGCACCATGCGCGCGCGTTCCTGATCGTCGATATGGGTGGCGTGCACCAGGCACCAGCGCGCGTCCACCGCCGCGTGTTCGTACAGCCAACGCACCGGGCGCAGCCCGCTCCAGGCCACGCAGGCCTCCACCTCGCGCAGCTGCTCGGCGATATGGATATGCACCGGTCCATCATTGAGCGGCAACAGCGCGTCCAGTTCCTGCCCGGTGACCGCGCGCAGGCTGTGCGGCGCGATGCCCAGCACCGCATCCGGCAAGCAGGCAAGCGCCGCGCGTGCACCTTCAAGCAGCTGCGCGAATCCGTCCACGTCGTGGATCAGGCGGACCTGCGCCGGGTTCGGCGGTGCGCCGCCGAAGTCGGCATGCGCGTAGAACACCGGCAGCAGGGTCAGTCCGATACCCGTGCTGGCGGCTGCACCGGCCAGGCGTGCGCACATTTCGGCACGCTCGACATACGGCGTGCCGTCGGCCTGGTGGTGCAGGTAATGGAACTCGCCGACGCGGGTGAAACCGGTCTCGAGCATCTCCATGTACGCCTGCGCGGCGATCGCTTCGACCGCCTCCGGACGCAGCCGTGCAAGAAACCGGTACATCAGTTCGCGCCAGCTCCAGAAGCTGTCGCCATCCCCGCCGCCAACCTCGGTCAGCCCCGCCATGCCGCGCTGGAAGGCATGGCTGTGCAGGTTGGGCAGTCCCGGAACCGCGATGGCCAGGCGCACGTCACCGGGCGCTGCAGGCTGGCCTGCGGTGATTGCCACCAGGCGGCCATCGGCCACCTGCAAGCGCACATCACGCGCCCAGCCGTCGGGCAACAGCGCCTGCGCGGCGTGCAGGGTCATCGTGGCGTGCGGGTCAGTCATGGCTGGACAACCGGAAAAGGACGCTCGTATTGTATAGACATATCAGCGATGCGGTAACGGCCACTCCATGATCTGCGACACCCTGTGGACCGGCGTCCACCTGATCACCCTCGACGGCCCCGGTTTGGGCCTGCTGCGCGACGCCGAGCTCGCCGCCCACGAAGGCCGCATCGTGCATGTCGGCCCGGCCGGCAGCGGCCGTCACCTGAAACCCGTCCAACGCATCGATTGTCAGGGCCGCTGGATGTCACCCGGCCTGATCGATTGCCACACCCACCTGGTCTACGCCGGCAACCGCGCCAACGAGTTCGAACGGCGGCTGGAGGGCGCCAGCTACGAAGAGATCGCCCGCGCGGGCGGCGGCATCGTGGCCACGGTCCATGCCACCCGTGCGGCGTCGGCCGCGCAGCTGGCCGCGGAAAGCCGACCGCGCATGTTGGCGATGCGCGCTGAAGGCGTGACCACGCTGGAGATCAAATCCGGCTACGGCCTCACCCTGGAAGACGAGCGCAAGCAGCTGCAGGTCGCCCGCGATCTCGGCGCAGCGTGTGACATGAACGTGGTGCCGACCTTCCTCGGCGCGCACGCCGTGCCGCCCGGCGGGGACGCGCAGGCGTACATCGATGAGGTGTGCGCGCGGATGATTCCCGCGCTGGCCGCCGAAGGAGTGGCTGAAGCGGTGGACGTGTTCTGCGAGACCATCGGCTTCTCCCACGCACAGGCACGGCAGGTGTTCGAAGCGGCACGCGCCCACGGCCTTGCGGTGAAGATCCATGCCGAGCAGCTCAGCAACCAGCATGGCGCCGCGCTCGCGGCCGGCTTCGGCGCGCTGTCGGCCGACCATGTCGAGCACCTGGATGATGCGGGCATCGCGGCCATGGCGGCCGCCGGCACGGTCGCGGTGCTGCTGCCCGGCGCGTACTACTTCACCCGCGACACCACGCCGCCGCCGATCAGCGCGCTGCGCGCGGCCGGCGTTCCGCTCGCGCTGGCCACCGACTGCAACCCGGGCACGTCACCGCTGACCAGCCCGTTGCTGGCCATGAACATGGGCGCCACGCTGTTCCGCCTGACCGTCGAAGAATGCATCGCCGGGTTCACCCGCGAGGCCGCGCGCGCGCTGGGTCGCAGCGACCGCATCGGCCGGCTCGCGGTCGGCCTGGACTGCGACCTCGCGCTGTGGGACATCCAGTCGCCGGCCGATCTGGTCTACCGCATCGGCTTCAATCCCCTGCACGCGCGCGTACGGCGCGGCCAACCCGATCTGCCCGTTTCCTGGAGCACCCCATGAACACTCCTTTGGTCCTGCGTCCCGGCCACGTTTCCCTTTCGCAGTGGCGGCAGGTCTACCGTGGCGCTGCGATCACGCTGGATGCCGATGCCCTGCCGGCGGTGCGCGCCAGTGCCGCAGTGGTCGAAGCCATCGTCGCCCGGGGCGAGCCGGTCTATGGCATCAACACCGGTTTCGGCAAGCTTGCCAGCGTGCGCATCGAGCGCGATGACCTGGCCACGCTGCAGCGGAACATCGTGCTCTCGCATGCTGCCGGCGTCGGCGCGCCGATGCCCGTCGCCGTGGTGCGGCTGATGATGGCCCTGAAGCTGGTCAGCCTCGCCCAGGGCGCGTCCGGAGTGCGCGAGCAGACGCTGCGCCTGCTCGAAGCGTTCCTCGTGCATGACCTGGTGCCGGTCATCCCGGCGCAGGGTTCGGTCGGTGCCTCCGGCGATCTGGCGCCGCTGTCCCACCTGGCCAGCGTGATGCTGGGCGTGGGCGAAGCGTTCATTGCCGGCGAGCGGCTGCCCGCCCTCGATGCCCTGGAACGGGTGGGCCTTGCCCCGCTCGAGCTGGGCGCCAAGGAAGGTCTGGCGCTGCTCAATGGCACCCAGTTCTCCACCGCCTACGCCCTGGCGGGGTTGTTCGAAATCGAAACGGTGTTCCAGTCCGCCCTGGTCACCGGCGCGCTCTCCGTCGAAGCCGCCAAGGGCTCGGACACCCCGTTCGATCCGCGCATCCACGCCATCCGTGGGCAGCGCGGCCAGATCGTTACCGCCGCCGCGCTGCGCACGCTCATGCAGGGCTCGGCGATCCGCGAATCGCACCGCGACAACGATGTCCGCGTGCAGGATCCCTACTGCCTGCGCTGCCAGCCGCAGGTGATGGGCGCGGCGCTGGACATCATGCGCCAGGCGGCCACCACGCTGGAGATCGAAGCCAACGGCGTGTCCGACAATCCGCTGGTGTTCACCGATACCGGCGAGGCGCTCAGCGGCGGCAATTTCCATGCCGAACCGGTGGCCTTCGCCGCTGACATGCTGGCCATGGCCGTGTGCGAGATCGGCTCGATCAGCGAGCGCCGCACCGCGATGCTGGTGGACCCGGCCCTGTCCGGCCTGCCCGCGTTCCTGACCCCGCGCCCGGGGCTCAACTCCGGCTTCATGATTCCACAGGTCACTGCCGCCGCGCTGGTCTCGGAGAACAAGCAGCGCGCCTATCCGGCCAGCGTGGATTCCATTCCCACCTCGGCCAACCAGGAGGACCACGTGTCCATGGCCGCGCACGGTGCGCGGCGCCTGCTGCCGATGGCGGAGAACGCGGCGAACGTGGTGGGCATCGAGCTGCTGGCCGCCGCGCAGGGCTGCGATTTCCATGCGCCGCTGCGCTCCAGCGCGGCGCTGGAGACCATCCGCAGGCTGTTGCGCGAGCGCGTGCCTACGCTGCAGGAAGATCGCTACTTCCATCCGGATATCCTCGCCGCCACGGACCTGGTACGCAGCGGTGCGCTGCTGCAGCACCTCGCCCATGACGCACTGCCGGGCGTGGAGCCGCAAGCGTGAGTGCGCATCCGTACTGGCTGGAGGTGCATGAAGGATCCGCGCCGCTGCTGATCAGCTTCCCGCACACCGGAACCGAGCTTCCCGAAGCATGCGCAGACGGCTTCGTTTCGCCGTGGCTGGCGCGGCGCGATGCGGACTGGTGGGTGCACACGCTGTATGACTTCGCGCGCGGCATGGGCGCCACCACCGTGCGCTCGACGATCTCGCGCTCGGTGATCGACCTCAACCGCGATCCGGCCGGAGCTTCGCTGTACCCGGGCCAGAACACCACCGGACTGTGCCCGCTCACCACCTTCGACAACCAACCGCTGTACCGCGAGGGGCAGACGCCGGGCGAAGCCGAGATCGCGCGCCGCCGTGACACGTATTTCAAGCCCTACCATGATGCGCTCGGCGCGCAGATCGCGCGCCTGAAACAACAGCACGGCACGCTGGTGGTGTATGACGCGCATTCGATCCGCTCACGGATCCCGCACCTGTTCGAGGGTGAGCTGCCGCAGTTCAACCTCGGCACGGCCGGCCCCACCGGCACGCCGGACACCGCCTGCGACAACGCGCTGAGCGACGTGGTGGAAAACCTGTGCCGGCTCAGCGGACAGTCCTACGTACGCAACGGGCGGTTCAAGGGCGGCTGGATCACACGCCACTACAGCGATGTGCCCGCCGGGGTGCATACCCTGCAGATGGAGCTGGCCTGCCGGGGCTACATGCTGGAACCGGCCGTGGTGGACGCCCACAGCTGGCCCACCGTCCTGGACGACGACCACGCCGCACCGCTGCGCCGCACGCTGGCGCAGGTCCTCAACGCCTGCCTTGATTTCGCCTCGAACCGGAGCGCCGCATGACCCGTCACGACTCTTCCCGCACCATCGTCGCGCCCACCGGCAGCACGCTCACCGCCAAGAGCTGGCTGACTGAAGCGCCGCTGCGCATGCTGATGAACAACCTGCACCCGGACGTGGCCGAGCGGCCGCAGGAACTGGTGGTGTATGGCGGCATCGGGCGTGCGGCGCGGGACTGGCAGAGCTTCGATGCGATCGTCGAGGCGCTTACGCGGCTGGAGGACGACCAGACTCTGCTGGTGCAGTCCGGCAAACCGGTGGGCGTGTTCCGCACCCACGCCGATGCGCCGCGGGTGTTGATCGCCAATTCCAACCTGGTGCCGCGCTGGGCCACCTGGGACCACTTCAACGAGTTGGACAGGAAGGGCCTGGCGATGTACGGCCAGATGACCGCCGGCAGCTGGATCTACATCGGCGCGCAGGGCATCGTACAGGGCACCTACGAGACCTTCGTGGAGATGGGACGGCAGCACTTCGGCGGCGACCTGACCGGGCGCTGGCTGTTCACCGGCGGTCTCGGCGGCATGGGCGGCGCACAACCGCTGGCCGCGGTGATGGCCGGTGCCTCGTGCCTGGCGGTGGAATGCCGCCAGAGCAGCATCGACATGCGGCTGCGCACCGGCTATCTCGACACATGGACCGACAATCTGGATCACGCGCTGCAACTGATCGACGAGGCCTGCCGCAGTGGCACGCCGCGCTCGGTGGGGTTGCTGGGCAACGTGGCCGATGTGCTGGCCGAACTGCTCGAGCGTGGCATCAAGCCGGACCTGCTGACCGACCAGACCTCCGCGCACGATCCGGTCAACGGCTACCTGCCGCAGGGCTGGACGGTGGCGCAGTGGGATGAGAAGCGCGTGTCCGCGCCCAGGGACGTGGAAGCCGCCGCGCGCGCGTCGATGGCCAACCACGTCCGCGCGATGCTCCGCTTCCATGCGCTTGGCGTGCCGACCGTGGATTACGGCAACAACCTGCGGCAGATGGCGCTGGAAGAAGGCGTGGCCAATGCGTTCGATTTCCCCGGCTTCGTGCCGGCATACATCCGCCCACTGTTCTGCCGCGGCATCGGCCCGTTCCGCTGGGCCGCGCTCAGTGGTGATCCGGAAGATATCGCCAGGACCGACGCCAAGGTGAAGGAGTTGATTCCGGACAACCCGCACCTGCACCGCTGGCTCGACATGGCCGCCGAGAAAATCAGCTTCCAGGGCCTGCCCGCACGCATCTGCTGGGTCGGGCTGGGCGACCGTGACCGGCTCGGCCTGGCCTTCAACGAGATGGTGGCCAACGGCGAACTGAAGGCGCCGGTGGTGATCGGCCGCGACCACCTGGATTCGGGCAGCGTGGCCTCGCCGAACCGCGAAACCGAAGCGATGGCCGACGGCTCCGACGCGGTGTCCGACTGGCCGCTGTTGAACGCGCTGCTCAATACCGCCAGTGGCGCGACCTGGGTGTCCCTGCACCACGGCGGCGGCGTCGGCATGGGGTTTTCCCAGCACAGCGGCATGGTGATCGTGTGCGATGGCACCGAGGCGGCCGCCAGGCGAATCGCTCGCGTGCTGTGGAATGACCCGGCGACCGGCGTGATGCGGCATGCCGATGCGGGCTATGACATCGCGCTGGACTGCGCGAGGGAGAAGGGCCTGGACCTGCCGGGGATCCTCGGCAACCGTTGAGTCAAGGCCGGGCGCTACCCGGCCTCTCAACAAAGGGTCATGCGGGAGCGCACCCCGTGCCCGCGCGTGACGAACGCCGCCCGAGCTGTTAACTTGCGCGCCTTCGAAATAGTTTACAGGCGTTCCATGTCGCTCATCATCCTGCGTCTGCCTCCTGCCCCGACCCTGCTGGCAACGGCGCTCGCGCTCGCCCTCCCCGTTGCGGCACAGGCCGGCTCCGGGGATCCGGCCACGACCCTCGACAGGATCAACGTGACTGCCGCCGATGCCGCCGCGCAGGCGCGCGCGGCGTTGGCCCGGGTGCCCGGCGCCAGCAACGTGATCGACCTGGCGCGGGTGGCCCAGGGCCGTGTGGGCGGCACGAGTGATGTGCTCGCCTACCAGCCCGGCATCAGTGCGCAGTCGCCGGGCAACGAGGGCGTCAAGGTGTCCATCCGCGGCTCCGGCATCAACCGCGGGCCCGGCGCGCATGCGTCAGGCATCGCGGTCTCACTCGATGGCCTGCCACTGAGCGGCCCCGGGGGCACCCCCTACGAGCTGCTCGAACCCTTGTGGCTGAGCCGCGTGGAGGTGCTTCGCGGGGCCAACGGACTGGCGCGCGGCGCGCTCGCCCTTGGCGGTGCGATCAACTACATCAGCCGCAACGGCGCGCAATCACCGGGCACTGAAATCCACTATGAGGCCGGCAGCCGCGGCTACGAGAAACGCGGCCTGGGCCATGGCGGCACCCACGGCACGCTGGACTATTACCTCAACTACACCGACACCGCGTTCGATGGGTACCAGCACCATGCCGCCGGCGAGGGACGGGGCGGCATGGCCAACATCGGCTGGCAGATCACCCCCGACCTGCAGACGCGCCTGTTCGTCCGTTACCGCGAAACCGAACACGAAACGCCCGGACGGCTGACCCGCGCGCAGATCCGCACCACGCCACGGGCCTCCAACCCGGCCAACCTCGCCATCGATGCACGCCGGCCGCAGCCGGGCAGCACCTGGCTCGGCAGCCTGACCACGCTACGCATCGACGAGGACGCATCGCTGCAGGCCGGCCTGGTGTACCACCACTATCCGATGGACTTGAACGAAAGCCTGTACCGCCAGCAGCTGGATTACACCAACCTCAACGCCACGCTGGACTACACGCAGCGGCACCGGCTGTTTGGCCGCGCGGCGGTCACGACCGTGGGACTGAAGCTCACCCATGACCTGGATGCGGACGCGCGCGAAACCCTGCGCTTTGCCAGCAATGGCTATGCAGCAGGCACGCCTACCCGCGATTTCTCCCACCACGGTACCGACAGCGTGCTGCACCTCGGCAACGAACTCATGCTCAACCAGACGCTGCGCCTGCAGACCGGCCTGGCGCTGCTGCAGACGCGGCGCGAGGTGCAGGTCACCTGGCCTGCCGCTCAGCCACGGCTGGCCGTGCGCGAATGGGACTACGCCCCGCGCATCGGCTTCACCTGGCAGCAGAACCCGCAGCTGCAGTGGTTCGGCAATGTGAGCCGCTCGGTCGAGCCGCCCCATCCGTGGTCGATGATCTGGGGGTCCAACCAGTATTTCGCGGCCGGCAACGGCGCCTCCACCGGCCGCCAGCGCGCGCCCGTGCCGCTCGACAACCAGACCGCGACCACGTTCGAGCTGGGCGCGCGAGGCGAAAGCACGCTGGGACGCTGGGAGCTGACCGCCTACCACGCGCGCGTGAACCACGAGCTGCTCAGCGTGGAGGTCGCGCCGGTGCCGAATCTGTTCATCGCCGAGAACAACGCCAGTGCCACGGTCCATCGTGGCATCGAAGCGGGGCTGGATGGCACCGTGTGGCAAGGCAGCGCGGGGCGCCTCTCGCTGCGCCAGGCCTACACGTTCAGTGACTTCCACTACCGCGATGATGCGCGTTTCGGCAGCAACCGGCTGCCGGGTCTGCCCCGCCATCATTACCAGGGCGAACTGCGCTTCGACCACGGCTCCGGGTTCTACGCCGCGCTCAACACCGAGTACGCTTCACGCATCGCAGTGGACTACGCGAACAGCTTCTGGGCCGACAGCCGCGCCATCTTCGGCAGCCGCATCGGGTATGACGCACCCGACGGCCGCTGGCAGGCCTGGGCGGAGATGCGCAACATCGGCGACCGACGCTATGCGGCCACCGTGACGCCGGGGTACGACGACGGCGGCCGGGACGTCGCGCGGTCAACGCCGGGCGATGGCCGTGGCGTGTTTGCGGGGGTGCGGTTGCGGTTCGACTGAGGCACGCCGATGGCGTGCGGGTCGGCAGGCTGCAGTCCCGTTGCGGTCACGCACCGCCCTGCTGCGCGAACCACGCCGCATAGGGCGTGTTCTTCGCCAGATGGCGGTTGTAATCCGGCGCGCCGTCCTCCCACCACACCGGCCCGCGCTCGCCGAGCGCCACCTTGGCTGCATCGACGTCACCGCGCGCATCGCGAAGGTCCTGCTCGTCACCGGACGCCAGCGCATCCTTCACCGCGCGCCTTGCATCCATCAGCTGGGTGACCAGGCGCTGGCGCTGGGCGTCCGGCAGCGCTGGGTTGCTGGTGCGCCATAGACGCCCGCGCACCACCAGGTAACGGCCATCCGGCGTACGCAGGGGTGCGGGCGCGTGCGTGGCCAGTGCGCTGGCGCTCAGCGCTTGCCGCGCTGGTCGAGCGCCTGCTGGATCGCCTGCTCGGCCAGCGGTGCCATCACCGCATACCCTGCCGGCGTGGGATGGACGCCATCCTTGGCCAGTGCGGGATCAAGTCCGCCGGCAGCATTGGCCATCGGCGTGTAGTAATCCAGGTACACCGCATTGCCCGCCGTGGCGTACGCCTTCAGCGCAGCATTCAGTGCCCGCACCTTGGGTGCGGGCGCCACGCCCGATTGCCACGGGTACTCGCTGACCGGCAGCACCGAAGAAAGTACGACGTCGATGCCATGCGCACGCGCCAGCTCCGCCATCGAATACAGATGGCCTGCGATCGTCTCCAGCGGTGCCGGACCGGTGTTGCCGGCGATATCGTTGGTGCCGGCCAGAATGACCACCACAGCCGGCGCCAGGTCGATCACATCTTCGCGGAAGCGCACGAGCATCTGGGCCGTCGTCTGTCCTGACAGCCCACGGTTGATGTAGCCCTTGCCGGGAAAGAACGCGGCACCGGCCTGCTCACCCCACCCTTGCGTGATCGAGTCACCGAAGAACACCACGCGCGGCGCGGCCGACGGCTTCAGGATCGCATTCGCCTGCCGGTAATGCGCCGTTTGCCCGAAGTCGGCAACGCGCAGCTGCAGCCCGCGCACATCATCGGTAGAGAGCGTGTCGGGCGCTCGGGTCAGCAACGGGTTGATGGCTGGCCCGGTCACAGGCGCGGCATGCGCGGAAAGCACCGCAGCCGACAACAGGAGACCGCACACGATGCGGGAAGCAGACATACCCATGCTCGAAGGATCCGATCAGAAAGACAGTGGAGGCATGGTACGTTCGCCGTGCAGGCACCCACAAGCCGATAACGACACGATGGCCTGCGCGAGAGGCTGCCCTCTTCACGTTGCGGCGCCGGGCGTCTGTCCATAGTGCAGTCTGCCGACCAGACCGCTTCCGCCCATGCCCCTGCAGATCCGCCGCGGTTCCTCTCCAGCCGCACTGCTCTCGCGCATGCCGGCCTGGCCACGCCCCGTACGCTGGGTCCTGGCGGCGCTGTTGCTGCTTTACCTGCTGTACTTCGTTGCGGGCAACGTCTATCTCAACACCCCGCTGTTCGACATGACCACCAACCAGAAGCCGGAGAAGTTCCAGCTTCGCACCGGTCCGGGCTTCACCGTGGTGCCCGGCCACGTGGTGTTCTGGAACGTGCATGTGCGCGTGCATGCAGGACGGACGGTGCAGATCTATTCCGCCGAACGCGCCAGCGCCACGATCTCGCTGCCGGCCCTGCTCCGCCGCGAGATCCATATCCCGCGGACCGACGCCGATGGCGTGCGCGCTGTCATCGGGAATGTTGAAGACCGGATTGAACCGCCTCCGCGTAGCGACAAAGGCTGGACCGTGCGCATGGACGAAATCCACAGCGACAGCATCCGCAGTGGCGAGTTCGGCAAACTGCTTGTTTCCGGTGAGGCCAGCGCAACGGTGGGCTTCGTCAAGCAGATCCGCGGCGGCCCGTCCGAGCTGCTGCCTTCGCAGGCGCATTTCCGCAACGCGCGCATCAGCTGGAATGGCACCACGCTGCTCGACCAGGCCGATGTCCAGGCCAGTGCGCACTTCCCGCGCCATTACCGCGATCAAGCGCCGGGCGTGCGCAAATTGAACATTCTCACCGCCGCACTGAAGATCGAGGGCCGCAGCCAGGCCGTGCGCGTGGACACCGGCGGCGCGCAGGCCACGGTCGGCACGGTGCCTTCCACCGCTCGCCTGCAGGCAGACCTGGCGATCGACCACGGCGCTCTGCGCCCTGGCGGGCACCTGGTCTGGCGGCTGCCGGTGCTGCTCGGCCGGCAGACGCAGGACCAGGGGCTGCTTGCACTGCAGCTCGATGTCGCCGAGGACATCCGGGTACAGGCGCGCCTGCCACCGGACGAAGACAGCGGCAACCGCCTGGATGCCGACCTGCGCGTCCGCGGTCGCGATGTTCCGTTCCAGGCGCTGTCCGCCCTGCTGCCGCGCACCTCCGGCCGGGTGCAGACGGCGTGGGCGTTCGATTCACTCAACTGGATCTCCGATCTGATCGTGCGCAAGCCGTGGTTCCGCCTGCAGGGCGGCGGTACGGTGAAGGCGGACGTCACCCTCGCCGATGGACAACTGGCGCCGGGCAGCACGGCGGAGATCCCGCGCGTAGCGGCGGTGGCCGAGGTCGCCGGTGTGCGCATGCAGGGTGATGCCCACGCACGTGGCCGCATCATCGAAGGCCGCACTCCGCAGGCACAGGTCGCGGTGACCCTTGCCGAGTTCAAGGCCGCGCCGGGTGATGCGCCGAAGCAGGTTCTGTTCGACGGCAAGGACATGCGCATGACCTTCAACGGCGACGCGCGCCTGCAGGAACTGAAGGAAGGCGGCCGCGTGCAGCTGGCGTTCAAGGATGCACGCGTGCCCGACCTCGCCCGCTACAACCGTTATGTGGGCAACGACCAGCTCGAGCTGCTGGGCGGGGCCGGCCTGCTCAGCGGTGACGTGGAACTGGATACCTCCGGACGGGTCGGCAGCGGGCACGCGGACCTGCGCGGCAATGGTGCGCGCCTGCGCCTGGCCGGCCTGGCATTGAGCGGCAACGCCGCCGTGCAGGCACGGCTGAAGCGCGCGGATTTCGAGCAGAAACAATTCGATCTCAATGGCACCACGGTGCGCCTGCAGGACGTGCGCGTCGGCGCGGGCGGCGATGCCGGCTGGTGGGGCGAGGTGGCCATCCGGCAGGGCCACCTCTCCGCCGCCGCGCCGCTGCGTGCCGACGCGGTGGCCGATATCACCCTGCGCGACGCCGGGCCGATCCTGGACATCTTCAGCGAGCGCGGCAAGTCACCGCGCTGGGTGCTCGGGCTGATCGACTCGGGTGAAGTGCAGGCCACGGGCCAGCTGCGTTGGCGGCAGAACGGGCAACTGCTGGTCGATGATCTGCACGCGGAGAACCAGCGGCTTTCGCTGCGTGGCCGGCTGGCCATCGGCGAAGCCGGCCGGCGGGGCGATCTGTACCTGCGCTGGGGCATCCTCGGTGCGGGCATCGAACTGGATGGCGAGCAGAAGCAATGGCACCTGAGTGGCGCGCGCGAGTGGTACGACAGACGTCCGCGGCTGCTGCCGCCGCGCTGAGGGGCGCTCTGCCCGCCCGAGCGCGTCCGTACGTCCTGGCCCGCGCAGTGCCGCACGACGGCTCGCTGAGCAGCAGTTCCACACACCCGTGCAGGCGCGGAGATCCGGGTGAAAATCACGCACCTCGGGACTGGCAAGGTGGTAGACCACGTGCACCGATGACGAGGGCGCGCGCAATGCGGATGGGACCGCGCTCAACCCATCTGAAGCGGCTGCGCCTGCATCGTCACAGCCTGCTGGTCCATCTGCATGGCCGCCACGTGCCTACCCTGTTCCTCGGCTGCGGGGAGCTGTGCCAGAGACACCTCCACCGGCGTCTGCAGGGCCTCCATCGTGGCCATCGTGACTCGCTTGTGCAAAGGGTCGCTCGGGTCGCCCTGTACGAGAAACACCTTCTCACCGGCGGCTACCTTGGCGGTTTGCATGTTCAGCAGCACGTGATCAACCCGGCTCAGCCCACTCTCGCTGGCGCGAACCAGCAGGCTGGCGGTCAGCCGTTCACTCGTTTCATCGAAACTCCGGCCGTGCGCCGCATCCAGCTTGCTGACCCCTTCTGCAATTTGCGCGTAGAGCGCATGGCTGGGGTGGCCCGGCCTGAGGTCGGCCAGCCGACGCGGCGTGCCTTCATCCCGTGCGTGGTGGGCTGCTCCGTGCGGGCCCTGCGGGGACTGGTGCTCCATCGACACCGAACGTGCCTTGTCGGGATCATCTGGCGTCACTGGCGCAGGCGCAACGTGCGGGCCTTCGGCTTGCTGTTCGGGAGATGGCGTCACGCGCACCGTTTCCAGAGTCGGCGTTGCGGGTTCGGGGCCACGTCCCGGATGCATCAGTTTCTGTACGTGTTCGCGCTGGGCCACAACGGCCAACTCCAGCTCGGTCCGCAGGTTGCCGTCGGCATGGCTGTTCCAGAACACTCCGTCATGCGTCCACTGACCGTTGGCGTTGCGGTCATAGGTCAGGCCATCGGAAGCGGTCACCCGTTGCGGATGCGCCAGGTTGTTGTCAACTGCCTCAGGCAACTTGCCATGCGCTTGCCAGTTGTTTTGTGCATACAGGACACTGAAGGCTGCAGCCAGGGCGGCAGGACTGCGTGCGGCGTTGTCGGCGACTATCTGGCGGGACTGGCTGTCCAGCTGCTGGGCCCGCTCCGGCGCCGCGGTCTCGGTGTGGCCCAAGCCGGGCTTGTCATAGTTGATCTGCCGCTGCCACTCACCATTGGCCGGGTTACGCCGCCAATCACCCCCATACCCACTGAACCCATCAGCGCTGCTGGCCGGTAGCTTGAACGGATCACGCGCAGTCGCTGCGGCCATGCCCAGCTCGGTGGCTTTGGCCACGGCTTTGTAATTTAGTTCGTCGGCCAATGCAGGGCTGGCAATCGCGTACTGGCCCTGCGGCGAGCTGGGTAGTGGCGGCAGAGTCTGGCGCCTCCAGCCCTGCTCCGGATGGGTCGGGTCGGCCTGCCAAGTATTGCCGTCGCTGCCGCGCTGGGTGTAGATGCGACGGTGTTCCATGGCATCGGCCAGTTTGTCACCGGCCACCCCGCCGATGACGGCGCCCACCGCTCCCGTCGCCAGAGCGCCGGGTCCCAGCGGGCTGCCCACCGCCATGCCTGCTTCAAAGCCAAGCCACGTGCCGGCACCGGTGCTTGCCGAACGGCTGACAGTTGCCCGGGCCGCGGTCAGGTTTCCCTGGTTGCGCAGCTGGCTGTAATCGTGCGCGACGCTGACCGCTTCTACGCCCGTGGTTACCACGGCAGCGCCGTGGCTCAGTGACCGTGCAAGTTTTGTGGCTCCGCTCGCCGGGCGAATGCCCGCCGCCTCTGCCGCTTCAATACGCCGCAGGTTTGCCATCGCAAGATCACCTGCCTCGGACGGTACCAGCCC
The DNA here is from genome assembly GCF_011761925.1 of Xanthomonas sp. 60. Classification (NCBI taxonomy): domain Bacteria; kingdom Pseudomonadati; phylum Pseudomonadota; class Gammaproteobacteria; order Lysobacterales; family Lysobacteraceae; genus Xanthomonas; species Xanthomonas sp. 60. The sequence goes on from NZ_JAASQW010000003.1 coordinate 104,043, forward strand.
GATGGACACACGGTCCAACGGGCCGCGCTCCAGCGCACGCGACACCGGTTTGGGGGCGTGTGCCAAGGCATCGGCGGCAGCAAGCCTGTCCGGTGCCAGACGTGCGTTCACCCCCTCCGGCGTAGCCCGGTCCACCTGACGATCCACCTGAAAGAGCACCATGCCCTCGTGGGAGCGATGCACCACATTCAGACGCGGATCGCTGGGCTCATGAACTTTCTCCAGCAACGGGGCGCCGGGACGCAGGGCATTGCAGTAGTCAGTCATCAGGTTGCAGCTGCGGATGGCCAGGCCATCCCGCAGGTAGCCGCCACCAATGTCCGAATGCGCACCGGCCACCTGCAGGTTGAGGAAACGGCCATCGGCGGAGGCGCCGGGTGGTATCACCTGGTCGCTGGGGAACCGGACGCGGGTTTCGTCCAGCGCCGTGATCTGCAAACCGGACACTACCGACGGGGCCAGGCGTCGATCAAACCGCTCGGGAATGCCGGTGGCCACCGGGTCGAACAGGCCCACGGCCTGTGGGGTCAGGCCGGGGGCGGCGATATGGCGGGTGTAGATGGTTCGGCCATTGGCGTCGACGGCGCGGCTGGCCAGATCGACGATGCCGCGCTCGTGCAGCAGATTGGTGAAGCCAGCGGCTTGGCTGGCACCACGGCTGAAGCCGGTGCTGAAGACACGAATCTGCACCTCCGGATCTGCTTGCCTCCATTCCTTTGCTTTATCCGCCAAATCAGCATACATCTGTTCAAGCCGCTCTTCGTAGGTATGGCCAAGAGCTGCATCTACGGTACGTGTGATCGGATTGCTTTGGGTTCCAGGGCCCTCCAAATAGCGAATGAAAATCGGATCGCCTTCGGCTTCAACGTCCTCCAGCTGCTTGAAGATGCGCGCTACATTCGTCGCATGCAACGGGTCCTTGTGAAAGTTGTTCCCGGTTCCATCGAACGCGGCGATGAATAGCCGCTCATGTGGATTTCCAGAGTCAACCAGCCGAGGCACCTCGAAACGAGACAGTGCCTCGCTGGCCTCCTGCTAGCTCCGTAGCCGGGCTTCATCGGCAGCATAGAACGTTACATCGTCATCCATCGGCGTGATGCCGATCAGGTCCTTGTCACTCATTACCGCGCTCCTTGCGTGAGGTTCAGTAGGTGTGGGTCCACACCTGAATCAGGTCGCGCCGGCCATTACTGTGCGGATTACCGGGTATTTGAGGCTCCTTCGTGATGATCAGAGCCTTGGAATACACGCTGATGGTTCGGTCGTTGACTTCCATCAGGATATCCACTCCCAGCGGATCAACTCCCCACGCCGCCAGCCAGCCCTCCGGAATGTCCTCCTTCGGCACGTTGTGTCGTACCAGCCGGTCCCTGAATATCTTCGCTAGATCCACCTGCGCGTGATGTTCACTACCATCCAAAGATAACCAGTCCACCTCAACAGGTGGCGCAAACCTGTTTCCGCTGCCGTAGCCTGCGTCCCAGTGATCCTTCCAGTCTGGAGATCTCGGTTCACCGGAGGGACCAAACATGGCCTTCTCGGACGCAAATTGAAACCGGTTATAAACCACACTGCAGCGCAGTGTGTTGTAGCAACGCACGCCGAAGCCGTAATTGCGGAACTTCAGCGGCCATGGGTCCGCCGGGGAAAAAAGTGACTTCAAGCCCTGCATAGGTGGATTTCCTCGTTCCATGATGGATTCGCGCCTCATCCTACGGCGCACAATGGATGTTTGCCATCGGGCAACGTCGAGATGCCGGCAAGTGGAAGCGCCGCCATCAGGCCTGTCCGTCAACATCTGTCGCATTCCCTCGCACCTCGCAGCTGCAACCAAGCAGCTCGTGCGGTGCGCGAGAGTTTCTGGACTGAATTGGTGTCGCTAAACGAGGCATCGCAATCGACGCATTACGCCGAGCGCAATGGCAACGTTGCCATTGACCTGCCCCCAGTTTTCAGATCCAACCTGATTTAAGTAGAGTCCGTTCCCAGACAGAGGATGGACATGAAGAAGCGTTTCACCGACGAGCAGATCATTGGCTTCCTGAAGCAGGCGGCCGCAGGCACCCCGATCAAGGAGCTGTGCCGCAAGCACGGCTTCAGCGATGCCTCCTTCTACCAGTGGCGTCGCAAGTTCGGCGGCCTGGATGTGCCCGACGCTAAGCGGCTGCCCGACGCTAAGCGGCTGAAGGTGCTGGAGGCGGAAAACGCCAAGCTCAAGAAGATGCTGGCCGAGGCGATGCTGGATAACGAAGCGCTGAAGGTCGTGGCGCGGGGAAAATTCTGAGCCCGCAGGCGCGGCGCAATGCCGTGATGGCCGTGCGGGCTCAAACCCAACTCTCCGAGCGTCGAGCTTGCCGCCTGCTGGATCTGTCGCGCAGCGTGCTGCACTACCAGTCACAGCGGACGGATGACGGACTACAGCAGCGCCTGATCGAGCTGGCTGGTGAGCGCCGGCGATTCGGCTATCGACGGCTTCACATCCTGGTCGAGCGCGAGGGCTACGTGGTCAACCACAAACGGGTCCATCGGTTGTACCGGCAGGCCGGTTTGGCTGTGCGCAAGCGCCGCAAGCGCGAGCGCGTGGCGGTCGAGCGATGCCCGTTGCAGGTTCCGTCCGGGCCGAACCACACCTGGTCGATGGACTTCGTGTTCGACGCATTGGCCAACGGCAAGCCGGTCAAATGCCTGACTGTGGTCGACGACTGCACCTAGGAAGCTGTGGAGATCGCGGTCGCGCGCCGAATCAACGGTCAAGGCGTTGCCGACATACTGGAGTCTGTGTGCCGCTTTCGCGGTTATCCCACGGCCATCCGGACCGACCAGGCCCTGAGTTCACGGGTCGATCCCTGGATCAGTGCGCCAGCGCCAACGGCGTCAAGTTGATGCTGATCCAGCCAGGCAAGCCCACGCAGAACGCCTATATCGAGAGCTTCAACGGCAAGTTCCGCGATGAATGCCTCAACGAAAACTGGTTCACTTCGCTGGAGCACGCCAAGGCGGCGATCGGTGTCTGGCGGCGTGACTACAACGAGGTACGTCCCCACAGCTCGCTCGGCAACAGCACCCCGGCCGAGTTCGCCGCCATGCTTCGCGAGCATGGATCACTTGCGAACTCAAACCCGAGCGATAAGCTCGCAACCACGGACTCTACGAAGTAAGAATTGGTCCTGTTACAGGGGGCAGGTCACTGAGGTCACTCGTGCGGTTCGCGCGAGCTTCTGCACACGTTTGATGGGTCCAAATGCTACGCCCCCCTTAGTTCGCACTTCGCGCAAGTCTCAGTAGGTGTTGGTCCAGACCTGAATCAGGTCTTCGCGGGCCTTGCTACCCGGAATACCTGGTATCTGAGGCTCCTTGGTGATGATCAGCGCCTTCATATAAACACTGATCGTGCGGTCGTTGACTTCCATCAGGATATCCACCCCCAACGGTTCAACGCCCCATGCCGCCAACCAGCCCTCTGGAATGTCCTCTCTGGGCACGTTATGCCGTACCAGCCGGTCCTTGAACATCTTCGCCAGGTCTACCTGCGCGTGATGTCTGCTGCCATCCAAGGACAGCCAGTCGACCTTTACCGGTTTGGCAAAATGATCGCCAATAATGTTGGTTCCACTCCAGCGGGATCGGTAGTCGCCGGCCGGTGTCGGGCCGGACGATTCGAACAGGCTGAGCGAGAACTGGAATTTGTTGTAGATGACGCTACACCGGAGGGTGTTGTAGCAGTACGCATTGAAGTTGTGTTGCTTGAACTTCAACGGCCACGGGTCCGCTGGGGCGAACAGTGATTTCAAGCTCAGCATGGTTAGGCTGCCTCGTCCCGCGATGGATACTGCCTTCATCCTAGGGCGTAAAACAGGCAGTTTCCATCCTCCAGTATCGGAATGCCGCAATCCTCGAATAGCGCCTGGATCAATCGTGCCCTCTTCCGCGGCATTGCATAACGTCCAGTAGGCCGCTCGTGCGGCTCATGCGGGCATCTGGGCACGCCCAACCTGTTTGAATACGACTTCGCAATTGACCTACGGCCTCGCTGGTGCCGTGCCTTATCGCCCGTCTCTTGAATATCAAAAAATCCAGCGCTCAAATCCCCAGAATGTCATGCGTCGAAAATGCCATCCCCATCGAGCACGGTGCGGCGATGTAGTTCCGTCACGAACAGCAGACCGCCACGAGGCACTGCATCAAGCCTCAATCGCTGTTACACGAAGACCCGCTCACCCGTCAGGACACCCACAACGCTGACCCGGCGGCCCACCCGCCCACCGCAGCCACCACCAGCAGCACGCCGCCGGAGCCCCGCAGCAGCATGCGTTGCACGCGCGGTTGCAGGAGCCGGCTGATGAGATGGAACATCAGCATCAGCGTTGCGAAATCCAGCACGATCCACAGCAGCGTCAGCACGGCCAGGCTGCTGCCGGCGTGTGGCGTGATGGCGATGAACTGCGGGAAGAAGGACGCAAAGAACACGATGTCCTTCGGATTGGAGACCGCGACGAGGAAGCCGTTGGCGAAGCCGCCGGCCCCCTTGCGTGCGTGCGCCAGCGTGTCGGCAGGCGCGTCACGAAGCAGCCCCACGCCAACGTAGCCGAGGTAAAGAGCACCCAGCAGCTTGATGAGGTTGAAGAACGTTTCATCCAGCGCCAGCAGTCCACGCACCACCAGCACCGACAGCAGGATCAACAGGAGCGAGGCCGCATTGGTGCCCGCGATGGTCGCCAGGGCGCGGCGCGCGCCACCGGACAGGCCGGCCCCCACCACCAGCACCGCCACCGGTCCGGGCAGCGCGATCATCGCCACGACGGTGACCACGTAGAGGGCGAGCAGCTGCAGATCAAGGACCATTTCGACAGGCCCCCTTGCGCACGGTGAACGGACAGGTCCGGGGCGCCGGGTGTGCCGGCTCATCCAGCTGGTACTGGCGCCACTCACGGTTTCCGGCTTCGCCATGGAAACCCAGGCTGGGAGGCAGCTCGCTGCCGTTGTAGGCCTTGACCCGTTCGCGGATCCGCAGGCGCACAGCGCGCCCGTGCGACGTGGCGGCACCGGCGACCACATCGAAGTTCTCGCGCGGGTTGATGACCAGTGTCAGCCAAGGGCCGAGATTCCTGCTTCTCAGCTGCACATGGGCATGCGAACTCATGTTGACGAACAGCTGCACGCCGTTGAAGCAGTAACTCCAGGCCGGGTGATCGGTGTCCACCGGCACCGTCGCCGGCCAGGGCGCAGGATCGCGTCGATGCAGTTCCGCGAGCAGACGCCATGCGTGCGCGTGCTGCCCTTTGGCCCCTGCCGCGTCCGGTGTCCGCACCACCAGACACAGCGGCACCAGCAGGCGGTCATTGACGGGCGTGCACTGCACGAACGCGGTGTAATCAAGCAGCGCCGCGTACGCCGCCTCCCCCCTGCGTCATCGCAGAACGCGATCCGGACAGCACCTGCACGCCATGCGGTACGCGCGAAAACACACGGAAAGCGGGGATCAGTCAACCGTGCCGCCAACGCGCCGAGCGCATCGTGCTCCCACGGCTTGCCGGCCCGATGGGCGTCCGGGTAGTCACACATCTTGCCCTCCGGGTCAGCACTCGATAGCTGCAGACTATTTGTCCTGCCCCTACCTGCACTTCCGGAATTCGGTCAGTGCGGCCTCGGCTCCCGTTCCCACTGCGTTGACAGACCGCGCCGTTACCCTCGGAGGCCCCTGCGTGACCTGCCCGCACTCACCCCAGGAGTCTTCCGTGAACGCACGACGCCAGTTCCTTTCCGCTGCAGCTGCCGGCGCCGCCGCCCTGGCCGCTGCCCCGCTGTTGGCCCGCACCGCCAGCGCGGCGCCCTCGCCTGCCCCGGGCAGCGTGCTGCCAACGCGCGGCACGCCACGCCAGGACGCCGCGCTGCCCACCAACCCACGCACCGGTCCACGCTACCGGCCGCCGACCCGGATGGGCCTGGGCGGCGCACCACTGGGCGGCAGCCTGGCCCCGACCTCGGATGAGGCGGCGCAGGCGACCCTGGCGGCTGCCTGGGCGGCAGGCGTGCGCCTGTTCGATACCTCGCCGTGGTACGGGCTGGGACTGAGCGAGCGACGCATGGGCCAGGAACTCCATCGCCACCCGGCGCAGGCGTACGCTCTGTCCAGCAAGGTCGGCCGCCTGCTCACCGCCACCGCGGGTCCTCTCCAGAAGACCAGCTGGCATGATCCGGCACCGTTTCGTTACCGATACGATTATTCGGCCGAAGGCACGCGCCGTTCGGTGGAAGACAGCCTCAACCGCCTCGGTGTCGCGCAACTGGATATGGTGTTCATCCATGACCTGTCACCGGAGAACGAGAAAGACCTGGGCATGCCCTGGGAACAGCGTTTCGAGGAGGCACTGCGCGGGGCGATGCCCGAGCTGACCCGCATGCGCGAAGAAGGCCTGATCAAAGCCTGGGGATTTGGCGTGAACCGTCCGCAGCCGGCGTTGCGCGCGGTCGCCGAAGCCGACCCGGACATCATGCTGCTGGCCTGCCAGTATTCGCTGCTCGATCACGAGGTGGCGCTGCACGAAACATTCCCCAAACTCGCTGAAAAGAACGTCTCGGTGATGGTCGGCTCGCCCCTGCTGGCGGGTTATCTCACGGGTCGCGAGCGCTATCTGTATGGCAGTCCGATCCCGGACTGGGCGCCGGCGAAGCGGGCCAGGATCAACGCGATCTGTGTCCGCCACGGTATCGATATCCGCACGGCGGCCCTGCAGTTCGCCGATGCACCGGAGGTGGTGTCGTGCATCGTTCCCGGCGCGCGCACGCCGGAACAGGTGCGGGCGAATGTCGAATCGATGCGCATCGCGATTCCGGCCGGATTCTGGGCGGAATTGAAGCAGGAAAAGCTGATTGCCAGTGATGCACCGGTACCAAAAGCCTGAAGCCTCGCGCTGCGCGGCCGCCCGGTATGCGGGTGGCCGCGCAGCCTCGGTGTCTACGGCCGCATCACAGCTTCGGTAGCGCGTAGGCCGTCACGTAATCGCCGGCCGGGGTCTCCATGAAATGATGGCCGCCGGCCATGATGACCACATATTGCCGGCCCGCATGCTCATAGATCATCGGGTTGGCCTGGCCGCCCGCAGGCAGCTTGGCGTGCCAGAGTTCCTTGCCGGTCTTCAGGTCGATCGCGCGCAGCAGGTCATCGGTGGCCGCGGCGATGAAGATCAGGCCGCTGGCGGTGACCACCGAGCCGCCGTTGTTGGGCGTCCCGATCTCGATCGGCAGGCCGGAATGGATGCCGAACGGACCGTTGGCCCGGGCACTGCCGAACGGGCGATCCCACAGCGTCTTGCCGGTGCGCAGATCGATCGCGCGGATGCCACCGTAGGGCGGCTGCTTGCACAGCAGGCCCGTGAACGGCAGGCGCCACCCCGCGTTCACGTCGATGGCATACGGGGTGCCCACCTGCGGATCGCCCGCACCTTCGGCCTTGCCCGGATCATTGCCCGCGTCCTCGCGGGGCTTCCAGCCCTTGCGGTCGGCTTCCGCGCGCGGCACCAGCTTGTTGTAGTTCGGCATGTCGTTGTAGTTGGCCACGATCACGCCACGACGGGTGTCGATCGCCACGCTGCCCCAGTCCGAACCCCCGTTGTAACCGGGATATTCGATCGAATGACGGTCCGCGGTGGGCGGTGTGTAGAACCCTTCGTAGCTGGCCTGCTTGAACTGGATGCGGCAGACCAGCTGATCGATGGGCGTGATGCCCCACATGTCACGCTCGGTCAGTACATGGTCGCGGCGCAGCGTGTGGTACAGCGAGAACAGCTGTGTCGGCGAGCGCTGCGCCGGCTCCACGCCGCCGGTGGGAACCTTGCGCTCGGCCGCAGGGGTCAGCAGTTTGCCGGTACGGCGGTCGAGGATGTAGATATCGCCCTGCTTGCTGGGCAGCAGGATCGCCGGCACCTTGCCGGCCGGCGTGGGGAAATCGATGAGGCTGGCCTGCGAGCCGAGATCGTAATCCCACACATCCTTGCGCACGGCCTGGAAGTGCCACACCGGCTTGCCGGTGGTCACATCGATGGCCACCAGGGAGGTCGCGTACTTGTTCTGGTTTTCCGTGCGCGAGCCACTCCAGTAATCGCCCGCCGAGTTGCCCATCGGCAGGTAGACCAGGCCCAGCTCGTCGTCGCCGGTCGCCACGGTCCACATGTTCGGCGTACCGCGTGTGTATTCCTTGCCCGCCGGCGGCAGGCCGGTGAGCTCGGGCTGGTCCATGTCCCATGCCCAGCGCAGCTTGCCGGTCACCGCGTCGTAGGCCTGGATCACGCCCGAAGGCGCGTCACGGCGCTGGCCGTCAAGCACCTGGTGACCGGTGACGATGACGCCCCGCACCAGGGCGGGCGGCGAATTGATGGAAACATAGCCCGGCGGGGTGGTGCCCATGCCCACCTTGATATCGACCTGGCCGTTGTTGCCGAAGCCCGCGCACGGCGTGCCGGTATCGGCATCGACGGCGATGAGGCGGCCGTCCAGCGTGCCTTCGATGATGCGCGCGGTGCATGCGGCACGCTGGCCGGGAACGCTTGCGGCCACCGGCGTCGGCGGCGGTGCGGGCAATGCCAGGTCTGCGGCGGCCTCGGCCAGCATGGCGTCTGCGCTGGCCTGTGCAGAGGGCTGTTCGTAGTACGAAACACCGCGGCAGGCGGCGGTATAGGGAATGGCATCGTCCTTGACCTTGGGATCGTAGCGCCAGATTTCCCGGCCATCGGCGGCGTCCAGTGCGATGAGCTGGTTGCGTGCCGAGCACAGGTAAAGCCGGTTGCCGATCTTCAGCGGCGTGGTTTCCGCGCCCCACCGCTTCTGCGGCAGGTCACCGGTGCGGAACTGCCAGGCCACCTGCAGGTCCTTCACGTTGTCCGCGGTGATCTGCGTCAGCGGCGAATAGCGGGTGGCGGCATTGTTGCGCCCCCATGCGGCCCAGTCGCCATCGGCAGGCTGGTCGGCCGGCTGCAGGCGCGTCGCGGTCGAACCAGGCGTGAGTCCTGCGCCAGCGGCCACGTCGGGGAACGGCTGGTCACCGGTCACGTGGTAATGCGGCACGAAGGCAAGTACGAACGCTGCCACCACGACCAGGGCGAGCGCACCCGCCGTCGCGCGGGAAGCACGCTTGGAGACGGCTGGCCGGCCCGCCGGCGCCTGCAGCCGCGGCGCCAGCAGCGCCATCACGATGCCCAGTGCGGTCACCAGCCCCAGGCGCGGGACCCAGCGCCAGTAATCAGCCCCCGACTCCCACCAGGTCCACAACAGGGTGGCGGCGAAGAGAGCCGCGTAGAGCGTGGCCGCAGCACGCCGGTTTCGCCACAGCAGCACGGCACTGGCGACCATCGCGATACCGGCGGGACCGTAGTACCACGAGCCGCCGAGCGTGATCAGGTACGTGCCGAGGGCGGCAATGACCAGGCCGATCAGGCCCAGCACGATGGAGAAAATGGAAACGAGCGCGTGCCGGCGGCGGGGCGAGGGCACCACGCGCGGATCGGGAGGCACAGCAGACATGAGGGGAGCTCCTGGATGACGGCCGGCGTGGGGCCGGCGGGAACGGCGCACCGGACAACGTTGTCCGGCGATGCGCGGACCGTTATCCCACCGCGCCCGTGAAGCAGGTGCGTTCTTTCGCCGATCGCCAGAATGGGCAATGCGCGGCGCCGCAAACCGCATGGCCCGCCCACGCCAACAGCGGAAACAACGACGCCGGCACGGGGCCGGCGTCGTTGCTCACCGCGTTCCGGCGCGGTACCGGATCACTCCTGCGGCGCGTCTCCGGCAACGTCGGTGGCCGTCTCCATGGCGGCCGGTGCATCGACGTTCGCCAGCTCGGCCTCTTCGTCGTCCTCGACGATCGCCGCGTCCATGCGCTCCACGGCCTGCAGCTTCTCGTCCCTGGACAGACGGATCAGGGTGACGCCCTGCGTGTTGCGGCCGACGCGGCTGATTTCCGAGCCACGCGTACGTACCAGGGTGCCGCCATCGCTGATCAGCAGCACTTCGTCCGAGGCGCCCATCAGCACCGCGGCCACCAGCTTGCCATTGCGCTCGCTGGTCTGGATGCCGATGACGCCCTGAGTGCCGCGTCCCTTGCGCGGGTAATCCGGCAGCGGCGTGCGCTTGCCGAACCCCTTCTCGGTGGCGGTCAGGATGTACTGCATGCCCGCCTCGTCACCGCCTTCGATCACGGCATCGCCTGCATCCACGGACGCATCTTCGATGCCGGTGTCGTCCTCGTTGTCCTCCTCCACGCCGCCAGCGCTCTCGGCGACGATCAGGCTGACCACTTCTTCGCCCTTGGCCATCTTGATGCCACGCACGCCGGTGGCGGTGCGGCCCATCGAACGGACGCGGTCCTCGGCGAAACGCACGGTCTTGCCGTTGGACGCGAACAGCAGGATGTCACGCTCGCCATCGGTCAGACCGACGCCGACCAGGGCGTCACCCTCGTCCAGGTTGATGGCGATCTTGCCGCGTGCCAGGCGGAAGGCGAACTCGCTCAGCGGGGTCTTCTTGACCGTGCCGTTGCGCGTGGCGAAGAACACGAACTGGCCTTCGGCATACTCACGCACCGGCAGCACTGCCTGCACGCGTTCGCCGGGCTCCAGCGGAATCCAGTTGATGATCGGACGGCCGCGTGCATTGGAGCCGGCCTCCGGCAACTGGTGCACCGGCAGCCAGAACACCTTGCCGGCACTGGTGAAGGTCAGCAGCGTGTCGTGCGTGTTGACCAGCCACAGCTGCTCGATGAAATCCTCTTCCTTGGTCGAAGCGGCGCTGCGTCCGCGGCCACCGCGGCGCTGCGCGCGGTAGGCGCTGACCGGCTGGCGCTTGGCATAGCCCGAATGCGAGAGCGTCACCACCACGTCTTCCGGGGCGATGAGGTCGAGGATGTCGAGGTCTTCCTCGCTGTGGCGGATCTCGGTCCGGCGCGCGTCACCGAACTCCTCGCGGATGCTGATCAGCTCTTCGCGGATCACCTGCAGCAGGCGATCCGGATCCTGCAGGATGTGGATCAGTCCGGCAATGACTTCCAGCAGCTGCTTGTATTCGTCGGTCAGGCGGTCCTGCTCCAGCCCGGTCAGGCGATGCAGGCGCATTTCCAGGATCTGCGTGGCCTGGATCTCGGTCAGCTGGTAGCCGCCGTCCAGCAGGCCCACGCCCTTGGGCAGATCTTCCGGACGCGAGGCTTCGGCCCCTGCCGCGCCCAGCATCGAACCCACCAGGCCCGGCTCCCACAGCCGCGCCAGCATGCGCTCGCGCGCTTCGGTCGGGTTGCCCGAGGTCTTGATGAGTTCGATCATCTCATCGATGTTGGCCAGCGCGACGGTCAGGCCTTCCAACACGTGCGCGCGCGCGCGCGCCTTGCGCAGTTCGAACACGGTGCGGCGGGTCACCACCTCGCGGCGGTGGCGCACGAACGCCTCGAGCATCTGCTTGAGGTTCATCAGCTGCGGCCGGCCATCGACCAGCGCGACCATGTTGATGCCGAACACCGATTCCATCTGCGTCTGCTGGTAGAGATTGTTCAGCACAACCTCCGCAGATTCACCGCGCTTGATCTCGATGAAGATGCGCATGCCGTCCTTGTCGGACTCGTCGCGCAGCTCGCTGATGCCCTCGATCTTCTTTTCCTTGACCAGCTCGGCGATCTTTTCGATCAGACGCGCCTTGTTCACCTGGTAGGGAATTTCAGTGACGATGATCGACTCGCGGCCGTTGTCGGCCACTTCCACGCTCGCCTTCGCACGGATCCGCACGCGGCCACGGCCGGTGCGGTAACCGGCGATGATGCCGGCGGTGCCGTTGATGATGCCGGCGGTGGGGAAATCCGGGCCCGGGATGTATTCCATCAGGCCGTCGACATCGATGTTCGGCGTGTCGATCAGCGCGATGCACGCGTTGATCGCTTCGGTCAGGTTGTGCGGCGGAATGTTGGTCGCCATGCCCACCGCGATGCCGGCCGAACCGTTGACCAGCAGATTCGGGAACCGGGTCGGCATGACCGTCGGCTCCAGTTCCTTCTCATCGTAGTTGGGCTGGAAATCAACCGTTTCCTTTTCGATGTCGGCCATCAGCTCATGCGTGAGCCGCGACATGCGCGCCTCGGTGTAACGCATGGCCGCGGCGGAGTCGCCATCGATGGAGCCGAAGTTACCCTGGCCATCGACCAGCATGTAGCGCAGCGAGAACGGCTGCGCCATGCGTACCAGGGTGTCATACACCGACTGGTCGCCATGCGGGTGGTACTTGCCGATGACGTCACCGACGATACGCGCCGACTTGAAATACGGCTTGTTGCTGTGCGCGTTGAGTTCGTTCATCGCAAACAGGACGCGACGATGCACTGGCTTCAGGCCGTCGCGCGCATCGGGCAGCGCACGCCCCACGATCACGCTCATCGCGTAATCAAGGTAGCTTTTGCGCATCTCGTCTTCCAGGTTGACCTGGATGATTTCCTTGGCGGATTCTGCCATTCGGGTTCCGTTGTCTGGTTGCGGTCCAGTCCGACGCGCCGACCCCTCTCGGGGCGGCAGCGGCGGAATCTCGATTAACTGGCGGAGTCTACCACAGCGGCGCTCTTTCCGCCCCTGTTCAGGCCGTCTTTACCCGAGAAAATCAGCAACTTACAGACCTGCTGGAGAGCTTCCGGACGTATCGGACGCGTCTGCACCGAAGGCGGCCCGCATGCTGTCCCGCGTCGGGCTCAGGATCACGCCACGCTCGGTGACGATCGCATCGATCAGTTCGCCCGGGGTGACGTCGAAAACCGGGTTCCACGCGGCGATGCCGTCGGCTACGGTGCGGCTGCCGCCCACCCCGAACAGTTCGCCCGGATCGCGCTGCTCGATCTCGATGGCCCCGCCATCTTCGGTCTCCATGTCCACCGTGGACGACGGTGCCACCACCATGAACCTGACCCCGTGGTGCCGCGCGGCGATGGCCAGCTGGTAGGTGCCGATCTTGTTGGCGGTATCACCATTGGCGCAGATGCGGTCCGCGCCCACCACCACCCACTGCACCGCACCGGTCTTCATCAGGTGCGAAGCAGCCGAGTCAGCGATCAACGTGGCATCGATACCATCCTGCTGCAGCTCCCACACGGTCAGGCGCGCGCCCTGCAGCCACGGCCGCGTCTCGCCGGCGAACACGCGCGCGATGCGGTTCTGGGCCATCCCGGCACGGATCACGCCCAGTGCGGTGCCGAAGCCGGCGGTGGCCAGCGAACCGGTGTTGCAGTGGGTGAGCACCCCGCTGCCCGCCTCGATCAGGCCGGCACCGAGAGCGCCCATATGGCGGTTGGCGGCGAGGTCTTCGGTGGCGATCGCCTCGGCTTCGGTTTCCAGCACCTGCCGCCACTCGCTCCCCGCCTGGGCGAGCACGCGGCGCATGCGGGCCAACGCCCAGGCCAGGTTCACCGCCGTGGGCCGCGACGCATTGAGGCGTTGCAGTGCCGGCTCCAGCTTCTGCAGGGCCTGTGCGCCGTCGTCGGCGTCTGGCACCTCCCGTGCCGCCAGCACCACGCCCCACGCGGCCGCGATGCCGATCGCCGGGGCCCCGCGCACGGTCAGCGCATGGATGGCCGCAGCGACCTCGTCGCTGGTGGTGCAGGCCACGTGCTCCACCACGAAGGGGAGCTTGCGCTGGTCCAGCAGTTGCAGGGCATCGCCGGTCCACAGGATCGGTCGGATGTGGTCGTAGCGGGCGTAATCGATATCGGTGGGCGCGTTCATGCGCCTAGTGTAATGCGCGCTCAGTTCACCGAGAACTCGGCCCGGCAGCCATCGTCCACCCAAACGCCATTGCGCTCCCAGCCCCAGCTGCGGCCTTCCTCGCAGGCGCGCCCGGAGAGCTGCCTGACCAGCTTCACGCCGGTGGCGATGCTCGCACCGCAGAACCGCCGGCGGCGGTCCTTGGATTCACAGGTCATGCGCCGAGGCACGTCGATGAATCCCGAGCCGTCCTCGGCGCCGATCTCGAAATCGGCCTGGCAGCCGCGCGTGGTCCAGATTTCATTGCGCCGATAGCCCCAGCTGCGGCCTTCGCGGCACGGCATGGCCGAGTTCTGCCGCAGCAGCCGCACCGGTGCGCCGTCGAGCTTGACCGGGCAGCTCTCGGGCCGGCCACGTGATTCGCAGCGCACCACGCGGCGCATCTGACGGGTGGTCGTGCTGGTGCCCTTTCCCGCGCTGGCCGCCGCGCGTGAGCGGAATTCGCCCCGACACCCCAGCGTGACCCACACGCCGCTGCGATCGGTGCCCCATTCACTGCCGCGCACGCAGGCATTACCGGACATCTGCCGCACCAGGTCCACACCCTCGCTGACATCCATCTCGCAGTGCACCCATTCCAGGTCACGCGATTGGCAGCGGACCACCTGGCTGGCATAGCCATCGGTGTCGCGCGCCTCCACGGCGTGTGGCACGGCGGCGCAGAGCAGCAGGAGTGCCAGGGAAATGCCCGTGCGAGCGAACTGCGTGTTCAACGATGTCCCCGCCCTGCGTTGTGTTTGCGCCGCTACGATGCGGCAAGCGGCGTGATAAGAGCATCATCGCCGTGCATCGCGCAAGGGTCGTCGACGTCGCTCAGGCGTTGGCGAAATCGAACGCCAGCACGTCGGCGATGCGTCCCGTGCGGCCCATCGCCATGAGCAGCCGGTCCACCCCCACCGCGACACCGGCACAGGCCGGCATGTGTGGCAGCGCATCCAGCAGGGCCTCGTCGATGGGCGGCAGCGGCTGGCCCCGCGCCGTTCGCCGCGCATGGTCGTGCAGGAACCGCGCGCGCTGCTCGGCGGCATCGCCGAGCTCGTGGTAACCGTTGGCCAGCTCCACCGCACCGAGGTACAGCTCGAAGCGCTCGGCCACCGGCGGCTCGCCCGCGCGGATGCGTGCGAGTGCGGCCTGCGAGGCCGGCCAGTCGTGCACCACGGTCATGGTTTCGTCATCGAATCCGGGCTGGATGCAGTGGGTCATCAGCAGGTCCAGCCAGTCGTCGCGCTCGAGCCCCTGCGGATCGATGTCCACCGCCTGCAGCGGCCAGCGCAGCGCCTGCAGGCTGTCACCGAACGGATCCACGCCGGCCCGCTGCCGGTACAGCTCGCGGTAGGTCAGGACCTCCACGCGCGCCTGGCGTCCCACAAGTGCCAGGGCTTGATTGACCAGCGCTGCGGTTTCGTCGATCAGCCGGTGGTGGTCCCAGCCTGTCCGGTACCACTCCAGCATCGTGAACTCGGGGTTGTGGCGCCCACCGGCTTCACCGTTGCGGAAGACCCGCCCCAGCTCGTAGCAGTCGCCCACGCCGGCCGCAAGCAGGCGTTTGAGCGCATGCTCGGGCGAGGTGCGCAGCCAGCGCGTGCGTGCGCCGGCCTGGTGGTGGCCGCTGAAGACAGTGTGGAAGCTGTCGATGTTGGGCTCGGTGTTGCCCGCTGCCGAGAGGATCGGCGTCTCCACTTCGAGCACGCCGCGCGCCTCGAAGAAACGGCGGATCAGGGCGTTGAGCGCGGCCCGTTGGCGCAGCGCCTGCAGGGGATCGCCGCTCACAGGTCACCGTGGGTGCGGGCGTGGTCGAGCGGCAGCGTGAGCAGGTCACGGGTGTCATCCACGTAACCGGTGGCCAGGTACAGACGACGCGCCAGCGCATTATGGCGGTTCACTTCCAGGCGAAGGCGGCTGACCCCGCGCGCGCGCGCGCGCTGTTCCACGATCGCCAGCGCCTTGCGCCCACGCCCGCGGCCCCGTGTCGCCGGCGTCAGGTACAGCTCGTCCAGCAGCGCGAATTCGCCGCCCTGCTCCAGGCTGAAACCCATCGCGATCACGGCGTAGCCGCCGATGTGGCGCTGCTCGTCGAGGAACAACAGGGCTTCGCCGTGGCGCGGATCGGCGAGCAACGCCTCGACCCCGCGCAGCACGCGCGCCTGCTCGAACGCGATCTGGTCTTCAACGTAGAAATCGCGCATCAGCGCGACCAGCTGCGCCTGGTCGGCGCGCGTGGCGAGGCGGAAATCCAGGGGGGCGGTCTGCATGGCAATCTCCAGAGGACGTAGTGGGATCAAGGGTGGCGGGTGGCCGCCATCACGCGTGCCGGGCCAGGAAATCCAGCAGCTGCGCTTCGTCCCACACGGGCACGCCAAGGGCCTGCGCCTTGTCCAGCTTCGAGCCGGCCTCGGTGCCGGCCACGACGAAACTGGTTTTCTTCGAGACGCTGCCTGACACCTTCGCGCCGAGCGCTTCCAGGCGCTCCCTGGCCACATCGCGCGTGAGCTGGGCCAGGGTTCCGGTCAGCACCACGGTCTGGTCGTCCAGCGGTCCGGCCGCCGCCGCGACGGTTTCCGGAGCGCGCCGCAGCAGGTCCTTCATCGCCGCTTCGGTGCTGACCAGCAGGGCGCCCTGCTCGTCGGTGTCCAGCCACGCGGCCAGGGCGCGTGCGGTGTCATCGGGCAGGCCGGCATTGACGAACTGGCCATGCTCGGCGTCGAGGATTGCCGTAGCCGAACCCAGTGCCGCCGCCAGCTTCTCCGCGCGCAGGCGCGTGATGCCGGGGATCTCCGCTTCCACCAGCAACTGCGCCAGGTCCAGCCCCTCGCGCAGGCGCGCATGGGGCGGGTGTTCATCGATGATGCGGACCTGGCCGACCTGCAGCAGGTCATCGATGGCCTGCTGGTTGCCCGGCTGCTGGAAGAAGTGGCCGAGCGACCGCGCGACTTCGCCCCCCACGTCCGGCACGCGCTTGAACAGCGGCCAAGGCAACCGCCGGATGATCCCAAGTTCACCAAACCAGTGCGCAAGGGCCTTGGCCGTGCTTTCCCCCACATGCTCGATGCCCAGTGCGAACAGCAGGCGCTCCAGGCTCGCCGCGCGGCTGGCGTCGATGGCCGCGATCAGGTTGTCGGCCCAGCGCGTGGCGATCTTGCGTGTGTTCCACTGGAAGTCCACGCGTTGCGCCAGCGCGCTCGCCCGCCAGGCGCTGTCGCTGGCATCCAGGCGCAGGACGGCGTTGAGTACCGCGCTGCTGCCTTCGGCAGGCAGGTGGGGCTGGTAGCTGCCGGCAAGGGCGGAAGGATCGGCCGCATCGAGCACGAGCTTGAGCTGCAGCAGCGTGTCACGGCTCAGCCGGTACAGATCGGCCACGCTGCGCACGATGCCCGCATCCACCAGCGTCTCGATGTACTTCCCGCCCAGGCCATCGATGTCCATGGCCCGCCGCGAAGCAAAGTGCGCGATGGCTTCCTTGCGCTGTGCCGGGCAGGACAGTTCGCCGGAACACCGCCAGGCGGCCGCGCCCTCTTCGCGCACGATCTCCGCGCCGCACACCGGGCACTGCGCGGGCATCTGCCAGGGCGTGGTGCCGGCGGGGCGGCGGTCGGCGATGACGCTCACCACTTCGGGAATGACATCGCCGGCGCGTCGAACGATCACGCTGTCGCCCACGCGCACGTCCAGCCGCGCGATCTGATCGGCGTTGTGCAGGGTGGCGTTGGCGACGATCACGCCGGCCACCGCGACCGGCTGCAGGCGTGCCACCGGCGTCGCCGCGCCGGTGCGGCCGATCTGGATTTCGATGGCCTCCACCGTGGTGCTCTGCTCCTGGGCGGGGAACTTGTGCGCGATCGCCCAGCGCGGCGCGCGGGCCACGAAGCCCATCGCCTGCTGGCCCTCGCGGTCATCCAGCTTGTACACCACGCCGTCGATGTCGAACGGCAGGCCGTCGCGTCGCTGGCCGATGTCGGCGTAGTACGCCAGCAGCCCCTGCGTGCCCTGCACGACCCGGCACAGCTCACTGACCGGGAAACCCCACGCGCGCAGCTGTCCCAGCGTGCCCGAGTGGGTGTCCGGCAGCGTGCCGCCCTCGACCAGGCCGGTGCCGTAGGCGAAGAAACTCAGGCGCCGCTGCGCGCTGATCTTCGGATCCAGCTGGCGCAGCGAACCGGCCGCGCCGTTGCGTGGATTGGCCAGCACCTTGCCGCCCTGCACGCGGACGCGCTCGTTGTATGCCTCGAAATCGGCGCGCGCCATGTAGACCTCCCCGCGCACCTCCAGCACCTCGGGCCAGTCGCTACCGGTCAGCGCCTTGGGAATATCGGCGATCTGCCGCAGGTTGGCGGTGACATCCTCGCCCTTGGTGCCATCGCCCCGCGTAGCGCCCTGCACGAAGCGCCCATGCTCGTAGCGCAGGCTGATGGCCAGGCCATCCAGCTTGGGTTCTGCGGAAAAAGCCGGCTCGGTGCGGCGCAGGCGTTCGTCGATGCGGCGGGTGAAGTCGGCCACCTCAGCTTCGGTGAACGCATTGCCGAGGGACAGCATGGGCACCGCATGGACCACTTCGCCGAAACGCGATGACGGGCGCGCCCCCACGCGGCGCGTAGGCGAGTCCTCGCTCGCCAGTTCCGGATGCGCCTGCTCCAGCGACTCGAGCTCGCGCATCAGCCGGTCATAGTCCGCATCCGGGATGAGCAGCTCGTCGCGCTCGTTGTACGCCTGGTTGGCGAGCGTCAGCTGGCGACGCAGGGCATCGATGCGGTGGGCGGGAGAGGTGTTCATGCGCGGGCAGCGTTCCGTTGGCAGGCGGGGATTCTACCGCCGTGCACGTGTGGAAACGGCATGTGATCGCGCCGCCGGGAAACGCGTCCGGCGGCGCGTGGGCGTCATTACCAGCGTGGCGTCTTGGTCAGCGGCGGCGCCTGGTGCTGGCGATCGTACGCCCGCAGCTCGTCACGGATATGCGCGATGCGCTGGCGACCGAGCGCGTTGCGCCCTTCATCCAGCACCACGGCATCGAGCAGTTCGGCCATGCGCTGCACCGTCGGCAGCATCTTTTCCCAGGCGTCCAGCGCGGTCAGCGGCGCGGGCAGGGTCAGGAAGAACGCGATGGCCGGGGTCTCCATTTCGCGGATGGTGGCCATGTCGAAACTGCCGGGCTTCATGATGCTGGCCATCGAAAAGATCGGTCCACGCTCCGGATGGCCTTCCACGAGCCGGTGGAAAACGTTCATGTGGCCGAAGACCAGGCCGGTTTTCTCGGCCGCCACCACGATGTCTTCGCCACGCAGCACATCGCCCGCACGGGCGGCCACGAACAGGGAAACGATCTTGTCGAAATCCTGCGTGGTGCGCTTGCCCAGATCGCTGCCCGCGGCGAGCGCTTCAGCATTGGGCACGGCGCCGGGCGGCGTGCTGGCGCCCTCGCCCACCTCCACGCCGTCGCCACCCCCGGGCGCGCCGCCGAGTACCGGCTCGCGCCGCTGCGCCGCCTCGGCGGCGGATTCACCGCCTTCCACACGGCGGCCCTGGGATTTTTTTTTCGGTCGGCCAAACAGGAAGATCGCGGCGATCAACAGCAGGCCGGCGGTCAGGATGCCGATGCGCAGCAGTGCGGTGTCGGACATTCGGGGGGTCTCCGGCTAAATTCGTTCAGACAAGGATGGCACGATGTAACACGTCTTGCATCCGCGCGACGTCAAGACGCCACGCTGATGGCCACCCTTGCCGGTTACGCCGCGCCGGCCAGGCGTGCAGCTTCGGCCAGGTCCACGCTGACCAGGCGGCTCACGCCGGGCTCGCGCATGGTCACGCCGGAGAGCTGGTGTGCGGCCTCCATCGTGGCCTTGTTGTGGCTGACGAACAGGAACTGCACCTTCTCGCTCATCTCGCGCACCATGTTGGCCAAGCGGCCCACGTTGGCTTCATCCAGCGGCGCATCCACTTCGTCGAGCAGGCAGAACGGGGCGGGATTGAGCTGGAAGATGGCGAACACCAGGGCCACAGCCGTCATCGCCTTTTCGCCACCGGAGAGCAGCGAGATGCTGGAGACGCGCTTGCCGGGAGGACGCGCCATGATGGTCACGCCGGTATCGAGCAGGTCTTCGCCGGTCAGTTCGAGGTAGGCGTGGCCCCCGCCGAACAGGCGCGGATACAGCTGCTGCACGCCCGCGTTGACGCGGTCGAAGGTGTCCTTGAAGCGGCCCCGGGTTTCCTTGTCGATCTTGCGGATCGCGTCCTCCAGCGTCTCCAGGGCGGTGACCAGATCGACATGCTGGGAGTCCAGGTATTCCGAGCGCTGCGAGGCTTCGCCGTACTCATGGATCGCCGCCAGGTTCACCGGTTCCAGCCGGCGCATGCGGGCATCGATCTGCTGCACCGACTGTTCCCAGTCGCCCAGGCGCGCTTCGGGCGGCAGGGCGCTGACCACGTCAGCCAGCACGAAGCCGGCCTTCTCCACGGCGGCCTGCAGCTGTTCGGCGCTGAGCACCAGTGCCTGCTGGTCCAGCCGACGCTGGGAAATGCGCTCGCGCTGGGCCAGTGCCTGCTCGTCGCGCTTGTGCCGGGTCTGCTCCAGTTCGCGCAGTTCGGCATCGATGCCATCAAGCATCGAGCGCGCCTGTGACAGCACTGCATCGGCGCGCACGCGCTGTTCGAGCGCATTCTGGTGTTCGAGCTGCAGCGTCTCCACCGGTGAATCGCCGTCGTCGAGCTGGCTGTGCAGCTCGCCAAGCCGCGCCTCCAGCTGCCCGCGCTGGGTACTCATGCGCTCCAGCGCCTGGCGCAGCGACGCGGCCTGCGCGCGCTGCGATTCCAGTGTCAGGGCCAGCGAGTGCGCCGCCTCGCGGACGCTGCGCGCCGCCTCGCGGGCACGGTCACGCGCCTCGGTCAGCTGGCGGCGCTGGTCTTCCAGCCCTTCGCGCACGGTCTGCAGGTCGCCCATGCTGTTGACCGCGCTTTCCAGCCGCCCACGCGCCTCGCGCGCCTGCTCGCGGTTGAGCTCGAGGGTTTCCAGCAGCTGCGCCAGCTCGCCTTCGATGCGGTCGATGCGCGTGCGTGCCGCCTCGACCTTGCCCTGCTGGCCCTGCAGCTGCCCGGCCAGTTCGGATACACCGCGGTGCGCGACGTACAGCGAGCGCTGCACGTCCTCGCGCTTCTGCTCGGCCGCCAGCAACTGCTCGCGGCAGCCGGCCAGCAGCTCCTCGAGCGCGCTTTCCCGCTGCTGCAGCATGTCGATCTGCCCGCGCAGCGTGGCGATCTCGCGCTCGCGCAGCAGCGCGCCCTGCTGTTCGGCCCCCGAGCGCGACACCCGCACCCAACCTGCGCCGAGACGCTCGCCCTCGCGGGTGATCACCGAGCCCCCTTCGCCGAGCGTGGCCTGCAGCGCGCGTGCAGCGTCAAGATCCTCGGCTGCGTGCAGCGGCGCCAGCAGGCGTCGGATCGCCACCGGTCCGCGCACCTTGGCGGCCAGCGAGGTGGCCGCCACATCGAGCGGCACGTCCTCGCCCGACACCAGCGCGATACGGCCCTCGCCCAGCTCGGCCAGCGCGTCCACCAGCGCACCCGGATCATCCACCAGCACGCCTTCGATCAGCTGTCCGAGCGCGCTTTCCACCGCATTTTCCCAGCCGGGCTGCACCTCCAGGCGCTCGCCCACGCGCGCCGAAGCGTCCAGGCCGTGCGCTTTCAGCCACGCCACCGCCGCGCCCTGCTCCTGGCCCAGCGCGGCCTGCTGCAGGGCTTCCAGCGATGACAGGCGCCCACGCAGCGCGTTGGCCTGGCTGCGCAGGTCCGCCAGTTCGTCCTGGCCACCGCGCTGGCGCTCCTGCACATCGGCCACGTCCTCCTTGCGCCGCTCCACTTCTTCGCCCAGCTCATCAAGCGCCAGCTTCTGCGTTTCGTGCTGCAGGTGCAGCTGCTCGAAGGCCTCTTCCAGCGCGTCCACATCCAGTCCTGCGCGTTCGGCCTGCAGCGCCTCGCGGCGGCGGTCGGCCTCCAGCACCTGCCGGTCCAGGTAATCCACGCGCGTGCGCTCGACGTCGCCTGCGCGCGAGGCATCCGAGCTCTGCCGGCTGTGCTGTTCCCAGTGCGCCTGCCAATCGGCCAGGCGGGCTTCCGCATCACGCAGCGCGTCCTGGCGGGTCTCGTTTTCTTCCTGCAGCTGCTCCAGCTGCGGCGTCGCAGCGTCCACCGCATCGGTAAGCGCCCGCAGGCGGGCGTCATCGCTACCGATGTGCTGAGCAAGCTCGGCCAGCGCCTGGCGGGTTTCATCGTGCGCCTTGTGCAGCCGCTGCGAGAGTTCATGCTGGTGCTGGATCTGCTGCTCCAGGCGGGCCAGGGTGCTGCCCACCTGGTACACCTCCGCCTGCGCGGCATTGAGCGCGTCGGCGGACGCCTCGCGACGCACGCGCGAGGTCTCGATCCGCGCCTCGGCCTCGCGCTGTTCGGCGATCAGCTGCTGCAGCCGCGTCTCCTCTTCGGAAAGGCCTTCCCGCAGTTTCGTCAGGCGACCTTCCAGGCCCCGGTACTCCAGTGCCTTCCACTCGGCGTCCTTGACCTTGCGTTCTTCCTGCAGGGCCTGGTACTGCTCGGCCTGGCGCGCCTGGCGCTTGAGGTGTTCAAGCTGCTTGCCGATCTCATCGCGCAGGTCGGTCAGGCGCTCGAGGTTCTCGCGGGTGTGCCGGATGCGGGTTTCGGTTTCCTTGCGCCGTTCCTTGTACTTGGAGATGCCGGCGGCCTCTTCCAGGTACACGCGCAGGTCTTCAGGGCGCGCCTCGATGATCTGGCTGATCATGCCCTGCTCGATGATCGAGTAGCTGCGCGGGCCCAGCCCGGTGCCCAGGAACAGATCGGTGATGTCGCGACGGCGGCACTTGGTGCCGTTGAGGTAGTAATTGCTGCTGCCGTCGCGGCTGACGGTGCGCTTGACCGATATCTCGTTGAACGAGGCGTACTCGCCGGAAATGGTGTGGTCGCTGTTGTCGAAGATCAGTTCGACGGTGGCCTGGGAAACCGGTTTGCGTGCCGAGGAACCTGAGAAGATCACGTCGGTCAGCGAATCACCCCGCAGGCGGCTGGCCGAGCTTTCGCCCATCACCCAGCGCACGGCGTCGATGATGTTGGACTTTCCACACCCGTTGGGCCCCACCACGCCGGTCATGTTGGTCGGCAGGTGCAGCGTGGTCGGGTCGACGAAGGACTTGAAGCCGGACAGCTTGATCGTGGAAAGACGCATAGGGTTCCCGGGCCGGGGCCGGCAAGCGCCGGCAATACCCGCCAACTCCTTGATCCAGCGGGGATCATGGCCATTTCGCGGGTGGTATGGACTGAGTATACCGAGGCCGTGGTCAAAAGCAGCCGCACAACGCAGAACGGGCGCCCTCGCGGGCGCCCGTTCTGGAGATACCGTGCCCGGTGGGGCGCGGGATCAGGCTTCGCGTTCGACCACGACCTTGACGGTGGTTTCAACGTCGGCGTGCAGGTGCACCAGGACGTCGTACTCGCCAATGTTGCGGAACGGACCTTCGCCCAGGATCACTTCGCTCTTGCCCAGCGTGTGGCCGGCGGCGGTGAACGCCTCGGCGATTTCACGGGCGCCGACCGAGCCATACAGCTTGCCTTCGGTCGAAGCATTGGCGGCAATGGTCACGCTCTTGCCTTCCAGCGTTGCCTTGCGGGCTTCGGCATCGGCATGGGCAGCCTTGGCGGCGGCCTCGTACTCGGCACGCTT
This sequence comes from Xanthomonas sp. 60, assembly GCF_011761925.1. Taxonomy (NCBI): domain Bacteria; kingdom Pseudomonadati; phylum Pseudomonadota; class Gammaproteobacteria; order Lysobacterales; family Lysobacteraceae; genus Xanthomonas; species Xanthomonas sp. 60. Next base: position 127,536 of record NZ_JAASQW010000003.1, read on the forward strand.
TTCTTCGAAGGCGGCCATGTTGGCTTCGTTGGCCGGCTCGGCGAAACCCTGCGGGACCAGGAAGTTGCGGCCGTAGCCCGGCTTCACGTCGACCAGGTCGCCGAGGTCGCCGAGGTTCTTGACCTTCTTGATGAGAATCAGCTTCATTTTCTAACTCCAGTGTATTCGTTAGCGAGGCGATGCCCCGCAGCGGATGGCTGTCCGAATATCAGGTGCAGCAGGCGGCACGGGGCCGCCGGCAGGCATCAGATGTCGTGGTTGTCGGTGTACGGGATCAGGGCCAGGAAACGGGCGCGCTTGACGGCCGTTGCCAGCTGGCGCTGGTACTTCGACTTGGTGCCGGTGACGCGGCTCGGCACGATCTTGCCGTTCTCGGTCAGGTACTGGCGCAGGGTGTTGAGATCCTTGTAATCGATCTCTTTGACGCCCTCGGCGGTGAACTTGCAGAACTTGCGGCGACGGAAGAACTTGGACATGTCAGTGCTCCTTAAGCGGCCGAAGCGGCGTCGTCGCCGGCATCGTTGTCAGCGGCGGGGGTGGTGGTCTCACCTTCTTCGTCGTCACGACGACGACGCTCGCCACGCTCGGGCTTGTCGCCCTTCTCGTCCTTGCTCTTCATGATCAGCGACTGCTCGGTGTCCGGGCCATCGCGCTTGACGACCAGGTTGCGCAGCACGGCATCGTTGAAGCGGAAGCTTTCCACCAGCTCGCTCAGCACGGCCTGGTCGACTTCGATGTTCAGCATGACGTAGTGGGCCTTCACCAGGTTCTGGATCGGGTACGCCAGCTGGCGGCGGCCCCAGTCTTCCAGACGGTGGATGGTGCCGTTGCCGTTCTCGACGAGCGACTTGTAACGCTCGATCATGGCCGGGACCTGCTCGCTCTGGTCGGGGTGGACCAGGAACACGATTTCGTAATGACGACTCATGTCTATATACCTTTCGGATGTGGCCGATGTGGCCGGACAGCCCCCCGCAGTCGAACGGCGGTGGAGCAAGGGCTCCTGCGCCAGGCACAGGAAGCCGCCAATTATGCCTTTCTGGCCAGATGACAGCAAGCGCCGGTGTCGTTCAGCTCCCGTGAGCTGAAAACGGATCGCGTTGCTGCAATGCAACAGTACAATTCACTCTTGTTTCCTGTGTGTAGTCTGCCGTGAATCCCTCCCCCGCCCCCGTCGCCACCTCGCCGCTGGCCTACACGCTGAGCCCCCGCCAGCGCACGCTGATCCTGCTCGCGCTGTCCCTGGGCGGCTTCGCCATCGGCACCAGCGAGTTCGCCAGCATGGGGCTCATGCTGGACATCAGCCGCGGCCTGTCCATCACCGAGGCGCAGGTCGGCCACCTGATCAGCGCCTATGCCATCGGCGTCGTCGTGGGTGCGCCGGTGCTGGCCTTTGCCGGAGCGGGCTTCAGCCGCCGCAACCTGCTGCTTGGCCTCATGGGGTTCTATGCGGTAGGCAACCTGGCCAGCGCACTGGCCCCGGACTACACCACCATGCTGCTGGCCCGCTTCATCGCCGGGCTGCCGCACGGGGCGTATTTCGGCGTGGCGATGCTGGTGGCGGCCTCCATCAGCCCACCCGGGCAGCGCGGCGCGGCGGTCTCCAAGGTGCTGCTCGGGCTTTCCATCGCCATCCTGGTGGGCAACCCGCTCACGACCTGGCTGGGCCAGCAGTTCACGTGGCGCACGGCGTTCGCGCTGGTCACGCTGCTGGCGTTGGCCACGGTGGTGATGGTGGCCCGCCACCTGCGTCCGGATCCGAACGAGGTCCGCACCAGCCCGATGCGCGAGCTGCGCGCCTTCAACCGCACGCAGGTGTGGCTGGCGCTGGCGATCGGCTCGATCGGCTTTGCGGGCATGTTCTGCGTGTTCACATATCTGGCGCCTACGCTGGTGAACGTCACCGGGATCGATGAACGCTGGATGCCGGCGGCGGTGGGCCTGTTCGGGGTCGGGGCGATCATCGGCAACGTGGCCGGCGGCTGGCTGGTGGACCGCCTGCAATTCCGCGCGGCGGGCGTGCTGCTGGCCTGGTCGGTGGTGGTCCTGCTGGTCTTCCCGCTGGCCGCGCACTCGGCCTGGGCGGTGGCGCCGGCGATCATCGCCGTGGGGACCATGGGGGCGCTGGCCGCGGCGCTGCAGACGCGGCTGATGGATGCGGCCGGTGAGGCGCAGACGCTGGCGGCGGCCTCCAACCATGCGGCATTCAACACGGCCAACGCGCTGGGGCCCTGGCTCGGCGGCATGGCCATCGGGGCCGGGCACGGCTATGCGTCCACCGGTTACGTGGGCGCTGCGACGGCGGCGGCGGGGCTGCTGCTGTGGGGGCTGGCGGTGGCGCTGGAGCGCCGCCGCGGCGTGCTGGGATGGTCGAACGGCTGACCGCTGGCGATGGCGGCCCTGCGCCGGATTCGGCGCAGGCCGGTCGCGAGGGCCCGGCGGGATCAGCGGTGGGCTTCGTCGGTGGTGAAGCTCTCGCCGCAGCCGCATTCGGCCGAGGCATTGGGGTTCTTGAACGTGAAGGTCTCGCTCAAGCCGTGCTTGCCGAAGTCGATGACGGTGCCATCCACCAGCGGCAGGCTCTGGGCGTCCACGTATATCCGCACCCCGTCCTGCTCGAACACCGCGTCATCCTCGCGCGCATCGCGGGCCAGGTCGGTCACGTGGCCCCAGCCGGAGCAGCCGGTACGGGTCACGCCGAAGCGCAGGCCCAGGGCGCCGGGGGTGCTGGCGACGAAGCGCTGTACGCGCTCGTAGGCGACGGGGGTCAGGCTGATGGCCATGGGAACACTCCACGAAAGGGACGAAACAATTATAGAGGTCACCGGCCCGGCAGAAATGCCTCGCAAGCAGAACGCTGCAACCGGTAAACTCCGAATTCACAGATCGAGTCGATCAGCAGAGGATTCAAGTCATGACGGTGGTCAGCGTTGAACATGCGCTTGCCGGGAAGATCCCGGAAGGCGGCGAAGTCACAGTACGCGGTTGGGTGCGCACGGTGCGCGGCTCGGCGAATCTGGCCTTCATCAACGTCACCGACGGCTCCTGCTTCGCCCCCATCCAGGTGGTGGCTGCCGAGGCGCTGGCGAACTTCGATGAGCTCAAGCGGCTTACCAGCGGGTGCTCGCTGATCGCCACCGGCACCCTGGTGAAATCGCAGGGCAAGGGGCAGTCGTACGAAATCCAGGCCGCGCGCGTGGACGTGGTCGGCTGGGTCGAGGACCCGCTCACCTACCCCATCCAGCCCAAGCCGATGTCGCCGGAGTTCCTGCGCGAAGTGGCGCACCTGCGCCCGCGCACCAACCTGTTCGGGGCGGTCACGCGCATCCGCAACTGCCTGTCGCAGGCGGTGCACCGGTTCTTCCACCAGAACGGCTTCAACTGGATCAGCACGCCGATCATCACCACCTCCGACGCCGAAGGTGCCGGGCAGATGTTCCGCGTCTCCACGCTGGACATGGTCAACCTGCCGCGCAACGACCGCGGCGAAGTGGACTTCAGCCGCGATTTCTTCGGCAAGGAAACCTTCCTCACCGTCTCCGGCCAGCTCAACGTGGAGGCTTACTGCCTGGCGCTGAGCAAGGTGTACACGTTCGGGCCGACCTTCCGCGCCGAGAACAGCCACACCACGCGCCACCTGGCCGAGTTCTGGATGATCGAGCCGGAAATCGCCTTCGCCGACCTCGCCGAGGATGCGCGGCTGGCCGAGCAGTTCCTCAAGTACCTGTTCCGCGCGGTGCTGGACGAGCGCGGCGATGACCTGGCCTTCCTCGCCGAGCGCGTGGACAAGAACGCGATCTCCAAGCTGGAAGCGTTCATCAACGCGCCGTTCGAGCAGATCGATTACACCGAGGCGGTGAAGCTGCTGCAGAACTCGGGCAGGACCTTCGATTTCCCGGTCGAGTGGGGCCTGGACCTGCAGACCGAGCACGAGCGCTGGCTGACCGAGGAACACATCGGGCGCCCGGTGGTGGTGACCAACTACCCCGAGCACATCAAGGCGTTCTACATGCGCCTCAATGACGACGGAAAGACCGTGGCCGCGATGGACGTGCTGGCACCGGGCATCGGCGAGATCATCGGCGGCAGCCAGCGCGAGGAGCGGCTGGACGTGCTGGACGCGCGCATGGCGCAGTTCGGCCTGGATCGTGACCACTACGGTTGGTACCGCGATTTCCGCCGGTACGGCTCGGTGCCGCACGCCGGCTTCGGGCTCGGTTTCGAGCGCCTGGTGGTCTACGTCTGCGGCCTGTCCAACATCCGCGATGCCATCGCCTACCCGCGTGCACCGGGAAGCGCTGACTTCTGATTCCGCACCACCGACCACGGAGGCCCTGCGCCGATGACCCTGTTCTTCGCACTCTGCTTCGTCGGCGTTGCAGTGGCCGGGTTCAGTGCCTTCGTGATCTTCTGGCCGCTGACCCTGGTGCACCTGCGCGACCGCCATCCGGCGTTGTCGCAGCGCTTCGGCAGCGGCGCCTTCCTCAAGCCCGAAGCGTTGGGCTGGCTGCTGCGGCGTGACTACCGCGCGCAGCCGGACCGGGCGCTTTCCGGACTGGCGACACCGGCCTGGGTATCGCTGCTGACCCTGCTGGCCGGACTGGGCATGGCCGCCCTGCTCTGGCTCGCCTCGCTCTGGTGACATGACATGACCGATGATTCCCCCGTACGCGATTCATGGTGGCTGGCCAGCCTGGGCAACACACTGATCTGGGCGCGCCTGCGCATCCGCCCGGCGGGCACCGCCGAAGTGCTGGACAGCGACGGAAACACGCTGAGCTACGACGGCGAGGACACCGCCCGCGCGCAACTGTTCGATGCCGAGTTCGTCGAGTTCGACGGGCTGGATGAGGAAGACGCGCTGATCCGTGGCTTCTCGCTGCACGAGGTGCAGCCACCGCAGGCGGCATCGGACGAGGCGCTGCGCCGGCTGATGGTGCAGTCGCTCGGCCGCAGCGTCTAAGGCCCGATGTTCACCCCGCGCGAGTTTTCGGCAACCGACCTGCAGTGGCTGGACGCCCTGTTCGCCCGCGATGCGTTCATCACCCTGCTCACGCCGGGTGCGGATGGATTGCCCGAGCTGACCCGGCTGCCGGTACTGTACCGGCGCGAAGGCAGCCAGATCGAACTCAGTGGGCACTGGGCGCTGGCCAATCCGCAGTCACGTCACAGCGGCGCGGCCAAGGTGCTGGTGGACGGTCCCCACGGCTATGTCTCGGCAGGCTGGTACCCGGACAAGGAAGCGCAGTCGCGCGTGCCGACGTGGAACTACGCCGCCGCTGAACTGCGAGGAACGCTGGAACGCTTCGACGACCCGGCGGCGCTGGCCGAACTCCTGGCCGCCACCAGCGCGGTGTTTGACGCCGGCGTCGGCCAGGCCTGGCAGTTCGATGCGCAGCATCCCCCGCACCAGCGCCTGCTGCGCGGCATCGTCGGCTTCCGGTTCCAGGTGCAGCACGTGCAGCTCAAGCTCAAGCTCAGCCAGAACCACCCAGTCGCCAACCAGCAGGCGGTGATCGCGGCGCTGGAGCAGCTGCCTTCGCCCCCTTCGCACGAGCTCGCGCAGTGGATGCGCCGCTTCCTGGAGTTGCCCGCCCACGCCGGCTGAGCATTCCACCCGACCCCGGTGGCAGGCCGCGCGGACCCCGGCCTGTCGACCGCCCCACCCCCGCAGGAAATGCCCATGAAAGACATCGTCAAACTGCTGCAGAACAACCGCGACTGGGCTGATCGCATCGAGAAGGAAGACCCCGCGTTCTTCGAGCAGCTGTCGCGGCAGCAGCATCCGGAGTACCTGTGGATCGGCTGTTCGGACTCGCGCGTACCGGCCAACCAGATCATCGGCATGGCGCCGGGCGAGGTGTTCGTGCACCGCAATGTGGCCAACGTGGTGGCCCACACCGACCTGAACTGCCTCAGCGTGGTGCAGTACGCCGTGGACCAGCTGAAGGTGAAACACATCCTGATCGTCGGCCATTACGGCTGTGGCGGCGTGCACGCCTGCCTGCACAACACGCGCGTGGGACTGGCCGACAACTGGCTGCGCCATGTTGGCGATGTGATGCAGAAGCACACCGCCATCCTCGAGGCCATCGACACCGATGAACTCAAGCATGCGCGCCTGTGCGAACTGAACGTGATCGAGCAGGTCGCCAACCTGTGCCGTTCGACCATCGTGCAGGATGCCTGGGCGCGTGGCCAGAAGCTGATGGTGCATGGCTGGGTGTACAGCCTGAAGGACGGCCGCGTGCGCGAGATGGGCATCGATGTCGGTTCGCTGGACGAACTCAAGCCCGCCTATGAGAAAGCCCTTTCCCACGTCCCCCGCAAGGGTCGGCGCGACTGATCCCACGCCCTGGAGCTCCGACATGCCCGCTTCGCCGATCAACCTGATGGCCTGGATCGAAGAACACCGCCACCTGCTCAAGCCGCCGGTGGGGAACAAGATGATCGAGGACGGCGATTTCATCATCATGGTGGTGGGCGGACCGAACGCGCGCACGGATTTCCACATCGATCCGGGTCCGGAGTGGTTCTACCAGCTCGAGGGCGAGATGGTGCTCAAGGTGCAGGAAGACGGGAAGGTCCGCGACATCCCGATCCGCGCCGGCGAGGTCTTCCTGCTGCCCGGCGGCGTGCCGCACTCGCCGCGCCGCCCGCCGGGCGGGATCGGGCTGGTGGTGGAGCGCAAACGCCTGCCGCATGAGCGCGATGGCGTGGTGTGGCACTGCGAACGCTGCAACCACGTACTGCATGCGCAGTGGTTCACCCTGCAGAACATCGAGGTCGACCTGCCCATCATCTTCGCCCGCTACGAGAGCGAGCTGGCCCTGCGCACCTGCGATGCCTGCGGACACGTCGATGCGCGCTAGCGTGGTCGCACGCCCGGCGTGAATCCTGGCCCGCACGGACGTCGCGTTCATTCCCGTCGGACGCGGCTCGGCGCTACCATGGGCATTACCCATCGTCACGTGGTCCGACATGTCCGAAACCCTCAGCCGTGCCCATGCGGTCGCTCTTGATGCGGCCGATCCGTTGCGTGACCTGCGCGGGGAGTTCCTGATTCCGCGCCATGGCGATGGCGAGCAGACCTACTTCGTCGGCAACTCGCTTGGCCTGCAGCCGCGCGGCGCGCAGGCCGCCGTGCAGGACGTGATGGACCAGTGGGCGGACCTCGCCGTGGAAGGCCATTTCACCGGTCCGACGCAGTGGCTGGGTTACCACCGCCTGGTCCGCGATGCGCTGGCCCGCGTGGTGGGTGCGCTGCCCAGCGAAGTGGTGGCGATGAACACGCTGAGCGTGAACCTGCACCTGATGATGGTCAGCTTCTACCGGCCCACGGCCGAGCGCCCGGTGATCCTCATGGAGGCCGGCGCGTTCCCCACCGATCGCCACGCCGTGGAAGCCCAGATCCGTTTCCATGGCTTCGATCCGGCCGACTGCCTGGTCGAGGTGCCGCCCGACCCCGCCACCGGCACGCTGTCGCTGGATACCATCGCACGCGCCATCGCGCTGCACGGTCCACGCCTGGCGCTGGTGCTGTGGCCCGGCGTGCAGTACCGCACCGGGCAGGCGTTCGACCTGCAGGCCATCGCCGAACTGGCCCGCGCGCAGGGCGCGCGCATCGGCTTCGATCTGGCGCACTCGGTCGGCAACACCCCGCTGCAGCTGCACGAGGTGGCCCCTGATTTCGCAGTGTGGTGCCACTACAAGTACCTCAACAGCGGACCCGGCGCGGTGGCCGGTGCCTTCGTGCACGAGCGTCACCATCGCGATGCCACGCTGCCGCGCTTCGCCGGCTGGTGGGGCCATGAGGAATCCACGCGCTTCCAGATGGCACCGCAGTTCACGCCCGCCGTCGGCGCTGAAGGCTGGCAGCTGAGCAATCCGCCGATCCTCGGCCTGGCGCCGCTGCGGGCCTCGCTGGCGCTGTTCGAACGGGCGGGCATGGACGCGCTGCGCAGCAAATCGCTGCAGCTTACCGGCCGGCTGGATGAACTGGTGCAGGCGTGCCTGCCGGATGTGCTGGAGCGCGTGACACCGGCTGATCCAGCGCAGCGCGGCTGCCAGCTCTCGCTGCGGGTGATCGGGGGCCGCGAACGCGGACGCGCGCTGTTCGAGCACCTGCGAGCGGTCGGCGTGCTGGGTGACTGGCGCGAGCCGGACGTGATCCGGATCTCGCCGACACCGCTGTACAACCGCTTTGTCGACCTGCACGACCTGGTCGAGGCTGTCCAGGCCTGGGCGGCGCGCTGAGCCGATGGCAGACACGGCATTGAACGACCCAGCGTCGCGTTCGCTCACCCTGGTGGGTGCCGGCCTGGCCGGCTGCCTGCTGGCCATCCTGCTTTCGCGGCAGGGCTGGCGGGTGACGGTGTATGAGCGTCGTGGCGATCCCCGCGTGAGTGGTTACGAAAGCGGCCGCTCGATCAACCTTGCCCTGGCCGAGCGCGGTCGCAACGCGCTGCGCCAGGCCGGCGCGCACGTGGAGGCGGCCGTGATGGAACGCGCGGTGATGATGCGCGGCCGCTGCGTGCATGGCCGCGACGGCGCCGCGCCGGTCCTGCAGCGCTATGGGCGCGATGACAGTGAGGTCATCTGGTCCATCCACCGCCGCGAACTCAACGTCATCCTGCTGCAGCTGGCCGAACAGGCCGGTGCCACCGTGCATTTCCATCGCCGCCTGCACACGGTGGATTTCGATGCACGGCATGCGCGCTTCATCGATGACCGCGTGGATACGCCGCACGACGTGCGTTTCGAGAGCCTGATCGGCGCCGATGGCGCCGGCTCGGCCCTGCGCGCGGCGATGAATCGACGGCAGCCGCTGGGCGAGCGCACCGAGTTCCTCGACCATTCGTACAAGGAGCTGGAAATTCCCGCCGCGTGCGATGGCCAGCACAGCATCGACCCCAATGCGCTCCACATCTGGCCCCGTGGCCGCTTCATGTGCATCGCGCTGCCCAACCACGAGGGGTCGTTCACCGTCACGGTGTTCCTGCCCAATTCGGGCCGTCCCGGCTTCGACACGGTGGTCAGCGGCGAACAGGCACAGGCCTTGTTCGCCCGCGAGTTCCCCGACGCACTGCCGCTGATCCCCGATCTGCGCCAGGATTGGGACGCGCACCTGCCGGGACTGCTGGGCACGCTGTACCTGGAACGCTGGCACCTCAGCGATGCCGCCGTGCTGATCGGCGATGCCGCCCATGCGATGGTGCCCTTCCACGGCCAGGGCATGAACTGCGCGTTCGAGGACTGCGTCGCGCTGGCGCGGCACCTGCACCGGGCCAACGACCTGCGCAGCGCCTACGCCGCCTTCGAAGTGGAGCGCGCACCCAATGCGTGGGCCATCCAGCAGATGGCACTGGAAAACTACATCGAGATGCGCGACCAGGTGGCCGATCCACAGTTCCTGCTGCAGCGCGACCTTGAGCTGGCGCTGCAGCAACGCTGGCCCACCCGTTTCGTGCCCCATTACACGATGGTGACTTTCCTGCATACGCCCTACGCGGTGGCGCTGGAGCGCACCCGCATCCAGCGCCGCATCCTGGTCAACGCCACGCGCGGCCGTGCTTCGATCGAACAGATGGACTGGGACGCCCTGCATGCCGAAGTGCATGCCAAGCTGCCGGTCCTGGACGGTGCGCACTGATGGCTGACAGTTTCCTGTTCTATGACCTGGAGACCTTCGGGCAGGACCCACGGCGCACGCGCATCGCGCAGTTCGCCTCGATCCGCACCGATGCCGAGCTCAACGAGATCGATGAGCCGGTGAGTTTCCACGTGCGGCCGGCGGATGATCTGCTGCCGTCGCCCTATGCCACCCTTGTCACCGGCATCACCCCCCAGCACGCGCTGGCCGAAGGGGTGACCGAGGCCGAAGCGTTCGCCCGCATCAACGAACTGATGAGCCGTCCCGGCACCTGCGCGCTCGGCTACAACACGCTGCGCTTCGATGATGAGTTCATCCGCCACGGCCTGTTCCGCAACTTCTTCGATCCCTACGAGCGCGAATGGCGCAACGGCAATTCCCGCTGGGACCTGCTGGACATGCTGCGCCTGATGCACGCGCTGCGCCCGGATGGCATCACCTGGCCGAAGCGGGAAGACGGTGCCACCTCCTTCAAGCTCGAGCACCTGGCCGAGGCCAACGGCGTACGCGAAGGCGATGCGCATGAAGCCCTGTCCGACGTCCGCGCCACGATCGGCCTGGCGCGCCTGTTCCGCAACGCGCAGCCGCGCCTGTGGGACTACGCGCTGCGCCTGCGGGACAAGCGCTTTGTGGCCGGCCTGCTGGACGTCACCGCGCTGCAGCCGCTGCTGCACATCTCCATGCGCTATCCGGCCACGCGGTTGTGCGCCGCCCCGGTGCTGCCACTGGCGGTGCACCCGAGCATCAACAGCCGCTACATCGTGCTCGATCTGGACGGCGACGTGGAGGCGCTGCTGGAACTGCCCGCCGAGACCCTGGCCGAGCGCCTGTACCTGCGGGCCAGCGAGCTGCCGGAGGGCGTGGCGCGCGTTCCGCTGAAGGAAGTGCATGCCAACAAGGTCCCCGCGCTGGTGGCGTGGAATCACCTGCGCAGCGACGACCATGCGCGCCTGGGGCTGGACGTGGCCGCGATCCAGGCCAAGGTCGAACGCCTGCGCCCGCACGCGGCCGAACTGGCGGAGAAGGCAAGGCAGGTGTTCGGACGGGCGCGCGAAGGCGCGCCGGCGGATGTCGATGCGTCGATCTACGATGGCTTCCTCGGCGCCGGTGACAAGCCCCTGCTGGCCCGCGTGCGCACGACGGCGCCGGAGCAGCTGGCCGCCCTGGAAGACGCCTTCAACGATCCCCGCCTGCCTGAGCTGCTGTTCCGCTACCGCGCACGCAATCACCCGGGCAGCCTGGACGAGGCGGCGCGGCAGCGCTGGAACAGCTATCGTCGGCGCCGCCTGCTCGGCGATGAGAACCTGGGCGAACTCAACCTGCCAACCTACCGCGGGCAGCTCGACCTGCTGGCCGCCGAAGCGCCCGACGATGCGCGCCGCAGCGCCCTGCTGCAGGCGTTGCGCGCCTGGGCCCAGCACCTTGAGGAGACCCTGTGAGTCCGTATTTCTCCGATGCGAGCCTGAACTTCCTGCGCGCGCTCGCCCTGCACAACGAAAAGGCCTGGTTCAACGAACACCGCGCGGACTACGAAGCCCACGTACGCCAACCCTTCCTGCGCCTGCTCGCCGACCTGCAGCCTGTACTGGCCGAGGTCAGTCCGAAGTTCCGATCCGATACGCGCACCGTCGGCGGCTCCTTGTTCCGGATCCACCGCGACGCGCGTTTCTCCAACGACAAATCACCCTACAAGCGCTGGCAGGGCGCGCGACTGTTCCATGAGCGCCGCCGCGAGGTGGCCGCGCCCTCCTTCTACGTCCACCTGCAGCCCGGCGAAAGCTTCGTCGGCGCCGGCATCTGGCATCCGGAACCGGAGACGCAGCGGCGCATCCGCCATTTCATCCTGGACAATCCCGGCAGCTGGAAGGCGGCCGCGCATGCGCCCGCCCTGCGCAAGCGTTTCAGCATGGAGGACACCGAAAAGCTGGTCCGTCCGCCGCGCGGGTTCCCGGCCGATTTCGAGTTCATCGATGACCTCAAGCACCGCAACTGGGTGATGTGGCGGCCGCTCGACGATGCCACCATGACCGGCCCGAAGCTGCTGGCAACGCTCGGCAAGGACCTGGCGGCGCTGGGTCCGTTCGTGGACTACCTCTGCGCGTCACTGGACCTGGAATTCTGATCATGGCGTCCCTGCCCCTGCCGCAGCAGCGCCGTCCGCTGGGACGAACCGGCCTGCAGGTCTCGCCGGTGGGGCTGGGGTGCTCGGGCTTCTGGGGCCATCGCCGTTTCGCCGAGCGCGACGCCGCACGCGTGGTCGCCCATGCACTGGAGCGCGGCGTCAACCTGCTCGATACCGGCCACAACTATTCCGGCTTCCATGCCGAGCCGAGGCTGGGACGGATCCTGCGGCCGCTGCTTGGGCGCTTCCCGCGCGATTCACTGGTGATCTCCAGCAAGGGCGGCACCTTGACCGGCCAGGCCGGTATCAGCGGTGCCGAGCAGCGCGACTTCTCGCCCGCCGCGATCACCGCCAGCTGCGAGGCCTCGCTGCGCAACCTTGGCCTGGATTACCTGGATGTCTATCAGCTGCACGGGATCGGCGCGGGCGAGATCACCGACGAACTGCTGCATGCCCTGCAGCGGCTGCGGCAGCGCGGCCTGGTGCGCAGCGTGGGCATCAACACGCACACCGCCGCAACGCTCGCCTGGATGGTCGCGCACCCGGAGGCGTTCGATGTGGTGCTGCTGGATTACAGCGTCCTGCAGCAGGACCGCGAGCCGCTCATCGATGCCCTGCATGGGGTGGGCATCGGCGTGCTCGCCGGCACCGTGCTGGCGCAGGGTCACCTGCTCCCCCCGCGGCCGCGCCTGCCGCGCCTGGCCGATGGCTGGTACCTCGCGCGGGCCTGGCTCAAGCCGAGCAGCCGGCAGCTCATGCACAGCGCGCGCCGCATGCGCCAGGCCGTTGCTGCGGTCACCTCGCAGGCGCCGGCGCAGACCGCGTTCGCCTACGTGCTGCAGCATCCGGGCATCGCCTCCACTGTGCTCGGCAGTACGCGTGTGGCCGGTCTTGAGCAGGTGCTGCAGACCGATCCGACGGCGTTGACGCCCGCCGAGCGCCGCCGGCTGGTCGCCGCGTTCGGCGATGGCCGCGGCTCGCCCAGTCACTGAAACTTCACCCCGCACACGCCGTGATGCGGCACGCTGTGGGCCCGTGCCCACGCCCAGCTCCCCTCTCCGGCTGCCATGAAGAAACTGATCGCGATCGTGCTGTTGCTGCTGCTGGCCCTGGCCGGCGCGTGGTTCGGCGGCCCCTACCTGACCGTCCACGGCCTCGCCCAGGCCATCGAACAGCGCGACACCGCGCGCCTGCAGCGCTACGTGGATTTCCCGCGCGTGCGTGCGAGCCTGCGCACCCAGCTCAGTGATTACATGCTGCGACGCGCCGGTACGGACATCGCGGCCAGCCCGTTCGGCGCGCTGCTGTATGGCCTGGGTGACCAGCTCGGTGGCGCCGCGGTGGACACGGTGGTCACGCCCACCGGCATCGGCGCGCTGCTGGAGGGGCATGTGCTCTACAAGCGCACGCGCAACGAGCTGCAGGGAAGCGATGCCTGGGCCCCGACGGAGCCGGCACAGCCCTTGAAACAGGCCACGCACCACTTCGAGCGCGTGGACCGGTTCGTGGTGGACATCGATCGTGGTCCGGTGGAGCCGCCGCTGCAGGTGGTGCTGGAACCGCAGGGACTGCGCTGGCGCGTGGTCGACCTGCGCAACGCGCTGCCCTCGCCCTGAGGCGGCCGCCCGGCCGCGCCCCTACCGCTCGTTGGCCACGCCGTGCGGGACGTGGCCGGCTGCCACGTGCTCACGGGCACTGTCGATGTTGTGCTGTGAGTCGTCGAAGAAGATATCGGCCCCGAAGGCCTGCAGGAACGGGCCCTTGTGCCGGCCGCCAAGGAACAGCGCTTCATCCAGGCGCACGCCCCATTCGCGCAGCGTGCGGATCACCCGTTCGTGCGCGGGCGCCGAACGCGCGGTGACCAGCGCGGTGCGGATCGGTGCATCCTGCCCGGAGGGGAAGGTTTCCTGCAGCGTGTGCAGCGCGGACAGGAAATTGCGGAAGGGGCCGCCGCTGAGCGCCTCGCGCGCACGTTCGCGCTCATGCCGGCCGAACGCTTCCACGCCCTGCTCGCGGGAAATCCGCTCGCTCTCGTCCCCGAAGATCACCGCATCGCCATCGAAGGCGATGCGCAGCTGGCCCGCCGGGCGGTGCATGTCCACCACCTGGTCGGCCGCCGCCGCCGCGGTTTCGCCGGGCGGTTTGGGCAGGATGGTCGCCGCGGCGATGCCGTGCAGCAGCGCGCTGCGCACCGAATCCGGATTGGCCGAGAGGAACAGATCGGTGCCGAATGGCTTGATGTACGGCCAGGTCGGCTCGCCGGCGGTGAACGTGGCACGGATGATGTCCAGCCCGTAGTGCTGGATGGAATTGAAGATGCGCAGGCCGGTGTCGGCCGAGTTGCGCGACAGCAGGATCACTTCCACGCGGGGATTTTCGGGACCGGCGCCCTGGTTCAGGGCCAGCAGCTTGCGCACCACCGGGAACGCGACGCCCGGGCCCAGCACGTCGTCCTCATGATCACGCTGATACTGCGCGTAGGCATCCACGCCGTCGGCCTCGAACAGCGCATGGCTCTCCTCCAGATCGAACAGCGCGCGCGCCGTCACCGCGACGGTCAGCAATCGGGGGGTGTTGTCGCCCATCGGGTTCGGTTCCTCACGGTCGGGGGTGCCGTACCGCCATTGTCGCTCAGAACACGAACTGTTCGGAGAGGATGCGGTCTTCGAGGTTGTGCTCCGGGTCGAACAGCAGCGTCACCCGGTGCGCCTTCGATTCGCCGATGGTCACCTCCACCACGTCACGGATCTCATGCGAATCGGCGGTGACGCTGACCGGGCGCTTGTACGGATCGAGAATGCGGAAGCGTACTTCGGTGTCGGCCTTGAGGATGGCCCCGCGCCAGCGGCGCGGCCGATAAGGTGCCAGGGGCGTCAGGGCGATCGTGTGCGAACCCAGCGGCAGCACCGGGCCATGCGCCGAATAGTTGTACGCGGTACTGCCGGCAGGCGTGGCGACCAGCACGCCATCGCCGATCAGCTCGGCCACGCGCTCCTGGCAGTTGAGGTCCACGCCGATGTGGGCGGCCTGCCGTGTCTGCCGCAGCAGCGACACATCGTTGTAGGCCAGCGACGCCACGCGCGCGCCGGACTCGGTGAAGGCGACCATCTGCAGCGGCCGCAGGTGGGCCGGCTCGGCCCGTGCGATGCGCGCGTGCAGGTCATCCTCGGCGCGGTACTGGTTCATCAGGAACCCGACCGTACCCAGCTTCATGCCGAAGACCGGACGGCCCAGGTGCCCATGCCGGTGCAGGGTCTGCAGCATGAAGCCGTCGCCCCCGAGCGGGCACAGCACCTCGGCCTGGTCAGGCGTGTACTCACCGTACTGGGCGACCATCGCCGCACGGGCCAGCTGGGCCGGCTCGGTGCTGCTGGCGAGGAAGGCGATGCGGGGGCTGTCGCTCATCGTTGAATCCGGGAAAGACGTGGTGAGGAGCATACCCGAGCGCTGCCCGACCGCCAGCGCTGCAGCGCTGGGGCGAACCGGCGAGGCAAAAAAAACGGCCCCTTCGCACGGGGCCGTCCGTTTGCCGGAACCTGGGTGGATCAGGCGCCGTGCGAGGCCAGCTGACCCAGGCGCTGCACCGCCACCGACACCGTCGGGTAGTCCAGCGTCTTCTGCTCGGCCAGCTCGGCGAGCATGGCCAGGGTGAAGCGCAGGCTGTTGTCATCGCGCGCCACCCAGGCCGCGACCTTGGCTTCGGCACTGCCGCCCTTCATGCCCAGCGCCTGCCCGGCCAGGTTGCGGTGATGCGCTGCCAGCTCATCGCGCAGCACGCCCCGGGCCACCGCATGCCAGCGTCCGTTGACCTCCAGCGCGTCGATCTGCTCGAACAGCCACGGCAGGCTCAACGCCTCGCCAAGGCGGAAGTGGACCTTGGACACGTCCACCGGCTTGAGCTTGCGGGTCCGGGCCAGCTCGATGATGTCGAACGCCGGGGCCAGGAAGTGCAGCTCGGCCAGCTGCTGCGCCAGCGAGGCCGGCAGGCCCTTGTCCACCCATTGCGCGACCAGCGCTTCGTAGGTGGGACGCTGCGAATCCGGCAGCACGCCCGAGGCCTCGCGGATGTCGTTGAACGGGCCCTGGTAGCGGTTGACCGCTTCGGTGATGCCCGGCATGGCACCGGGGCGGAACAGCAGCCAGCGCACGAAAGCCCGTTGCAGCTTCCAGATCACTTCCAGCGCATCGACCTGCACCGACTCGGGCACCTGCCCGTCAAGTGCGTCGATCTGCGCCCACAGGGCACGCGCGTCGAGCGTCTCGCGGCTGATGGTGTAGGCCTTGGCGACCTCGGCGATGGTACGGCCGGTGTCTTCCTGCATGCGCATCAGGAAGGTGGCGCCCATGCGGTTGATGGTCTGGTTGGTCACCGCCGTGGCGATGATCTCGCGCTTGAGCCGGTGACGCTCCATGGCGTCGGCGTACTTCTTCTGCAGCGGCTGCGGGAAGTAGCGCTGCAGTTCCTTGGACAGGTACGGGTCTTCGGGAATATCCGATTCCAGCAGCTGCTGGAAGGCCACCAGCTTGGAGTAGGACAGCAGCACCGAAAGCTCCGGACGGGTCAGCCCCTGGCCGCGTGCCTTGCGCTGGGACAGCTCGGCATCGGACGGCAGGAACTCGATCTGGCGGTCCAGCAGGCCCTGCTGCTCCAGCGTGCGGATGAAGTGCTGCTTGGAACCCAGGCGCTTGACCGCCATGCGCTCCATCAGGCTCAGCGCCTGGTTCTGGCGGTAGTTGTCGTTGAGCACCAGCGCGGCGACCTCATCGGTCATCGAAGCCAGCAGCTTGTTGCGCTGGTCGAGCGTGAGCTTCTTCGCACGCACCACATCGTTGAGCAGGATCTTGATGTTCACCTCGTGATCGGAGGTGTCCACGCCGGCCGAGTTGTCGATGAAGTCGGTGTTGAGCAGAACGCCGGCCTGCGCCGCCTCGATGCGGCCGAGCTGGGTCATGCCGAGGTTGCCGCCCTCACCCACGACCTTGCAGCGCAGTTCGCAGCCGTTGACGCGCAGCGCGTTGTTGGCGCGGTCGCCGACATCGGCGTGCTGCTCGCTGGTGGCCTTCACGTAGGTGCCGATACCGCCGTTCCACAGCAGGTCCACCGGTGCCTTGAGGATCGCGCTCATCAGATCGTTCGGCGACAGCGCCTTGACGCTCTCCTCCAACCCCAGCGCCTGACGCACCTGCGGGGTGATCTCGATGGACTTCAGCGTGCGCGGGTAGATGCCGCCGCCGTCGCTGATGAGCGTGGCATCGTAATCGGCCCAGCTCGAACGCGGCAGCGCGAACAGGCGCTCGCGCTCGAGGAACGTGCGCGCCGAATCCGGGTTCGGATCCAGGAAGATGTGGCGGTGATCGAATGCGGCAAGCAGACGGATGTGCCGCGAAAGCAGCATGCCGTTGCCGAACACGTCGCCGGACATGTCGCCCACGCCAACGGCGGTGAAGTCCTCGCTCTGGCTGTCATGGCCGAGGGCACGGAAGTGGCGCTTGACCGACTCCCACGCGCCACGCGCGGTGATCCCCATGCCCTTGTGGTCGTAGCCCACCGAACCGCCGGAGGCGAACGCATCGCCCATCCAGAAGCCATGCGCGATGGCCAGGCCGTTGGCGATGTCGGAGAAGGTCGCGGTGCCCTTGTCGGCGGCCACCACCAGGTATGGATCGTCCAGGTCATGGCGCACCACGTCCACCGGCGGCACGATCGCGTCGTTGACGATGTTGTCGGTGATGTCCAGCAGGCCCTGGATGAACAGCTTGTAGCAGGCTACGCCGTTGGCGAACACCGCATCGCGGTCGCCGCTGGCCGGCGGGGTCTTGGCGAAGAAGCCGCCCTTGGCCCCTACCGGCACGATGACCGTGTTCTTGACCATCTGCGCCTTGACCAGGCCCAGCACTTCGGTGCGGAAATCCTCGCGGCGGTCGGACCAGCGCAGGCCACCACGCGCCACCGCGCCGAAGCGCAGGTGCGTGCCTTCCACGCGCGGACCGTAGACGAAGATCTCGCGGTACGGACGCGGCTTGGGCAGGTCCGGCACCAGCGCCGAATCGAACTTGAAGCTGATGCAATGGCCCGGCTGGCCCTGCGCATCGGTCTGGTAATAGCTGGTCCGCAGCGTCGCGTCGATCACGCCCATGAAGCTGCGCAGGATGCGGTCTTCATCGAGGCTGGACACGCGGTCCATCAGCTTCAGCAGCGCATCGCGCGCGGCCTGCATCTGCGATTCGCGGCTGCCCTTGCGCGCGTCGAGCACGCGCTTGAGCACCGCCAACGTGGCCTCGTCGCCGGCCGCCAGCACATCCAGGTGGGCCTTCAGCGCGGCCTGGCCGGCGGCGATGTCGTCCTTGCTTTCACTGCCGGTGGCCGGATCGAAACGCGCCTCGAACAGTTCCACCAGCAGGCGGGCCAGCAGCGGATAGCGGGTGAAGGTGCCTTCCACGTAGGCCTGGGAGAACGGCACGCCGGTCTGCAGCAGGTACTTGCAGTAACCACGCAGCATGGCGACCTGGCGCCAGTGCAGGCCGGCGGCGAGCACGAGGCGGTTGAAGCCATCGTTCTCGGCATCGCCCTGCCATACACGCGCGAAGGTCTCGCCGAAGGCTTCGTCCACGCGCGCCGCGTCGATCGCTCCGGCCACCGATTCGACCTCGAAGTCCTGCACGTACACCGGTGCATCGTCGACCGAGAGGCGGTAGGGCCGCTCGGAGATCACGCGCAGGCCCATGTTCTCCATCATCGGCAGCGCGTCGGACAGCGGGATGTCGTTGAGCTGGCGGTAAAGCTTGAGGTGCAGGCATTCGCCCACGGCCTGCAGGCTCAGGCGCAGATCGTCCGGGCCAGTCAACGAATCAAGCTGGGCCACATCGTGCGCGGCCACGGCGGTGCTGTTGTCTTCGATGTAGCCGGCCGGCAGCGCCTTGCCGATGCGCGATGCGATGCGCAGGCCTTCGGTCTCCCCGTGCGCGCCGACCAGCGCCTCGCGCAGGTCGTCCTGCCAGTTGCGCAGCAGGTGGGCCAGGTTCTGTTCCAGTGCGGCGGTGTCCACATCGACCACCGGCCCGGCCTTGGGGCGCACGATCAGGTGTACCTGCGCCAGCGGCGATTCACCGAGCACCACCGAGCTGTCCACGTGCTCGCCGTGCAGCGTGTCGCGCAGCATCGCCTCGATGCGCAGGCGCACATCGGTGTTGAAGCGTTCGCGCGGCAGGAAGGCCAACGCGGAGATGAAACGGCTGTATTTGTCACGGCGCAGGAACAGGCGGCTGCGCACGCGCTCCTGCAGGCCAAGCACGCCCATCGCGGTGCGGTACAGCTCTTCCTCGCTGGACTGGAACAGCTCCTCGCGCGGCAGCGTTTCCAGGATGTGGCGCAGCGCCTTGCCGCTGTGGCTCGACAGCGAGAGGCCCGAGCGCTGCATCACGTGTTCGTAGCGCTGGCGCACCAGCGGGATCTCCCACGGGCGGCGGTTGTAGGCGCTGGACGTGAACAGGCCGAGGAAGCGCTGTTCGCCGATGATCCGGCCCTTGGCGTCGAATTCGAGCACGCCGATGTAATCCATGTAGCCGGCGCGGTGCACGCGCGAGCGCGCGTTGGTCTTGGTCAGGATCAGCGCGTCCTTCAACCCGGTGGTGGCATTGAGGCCCTGCGCGGCGAGCGTCTTGACCGGGCGGGCGGCGGACTTGTCGCGGCCGCGCATCAGGCCCAGGCCGGAATCATCCTCCGGCACCAGCACGTCTTCCTTGCCCTCGCGCTGCACGCGGTAGCTGCGGTAGCCGAAGAAGGTGAAATGGTTGTCCGCGGCCCAGCGCAGGAAGGCCTGCGCCTCTTCGCGGGAGGCATCGTCGACGGGCAGCTGGCGCGAACCGAGGTCGTCGGCAATGGCCAGCGCCTTGTCGCGCATCGGCTGCCAGTCCCGGACGATCGAACGTACTTCCTCCAGCGCCTTGACGATCACCTGCTCGACGGCGTCCATTGCTTCAGGCGTCTGCCGGTCAATTTCCAGCAGCATCACCGATTCGATGGTGCCCTCGCCCACGGCGGTCAGCCTGCCGGCCTTGTCACGGCCGAAGCGGATCACCGGGTGGCCGAGCACATGTACGCCGATACCCTGCTCGGCCAGCGCCATGGTCACCGTGTCCACCAGGAAGGGCATGTCGTCGTTGACGATCTGCAGCACGGTGTGCGGCGACTCCCAGCCATTGGCCTTCAGCGTGGGGTTGAACACGCGCACGTTGGCCTTGCCAGCCTTGCGCACGCGGGCGAACTCGAGCGTGTCGCCGGCCAGCGCGGCCCACTCGTCCACGCTGTGGTGCGGGAACTCGTCGGCCTCCATGCGCTTGTAGAAGTCGGCGGCAAACGCCACTGCCTCGGCCTGCCCGGCCGCCGGGTATCGCTTGCGCAAGGCCGTGTACACCGGCTCCAGCGAGAAACCCGTCGCCGGGACAAGCTGGGTTTCCGCCGAGGCGGGCTTCGTTTTCACGGTTTTGACTGCAGACTTTTGCGATTTCATGGCAGAGCGAGTCGTGTTGCCCAGTTGGGAAAATGAAATTGTAGCCCTGTTGCGTGCGAAGGCCTTGCTGCAGGACGGAATCTGGCGGTTCGCGTTGTGCGCGGTTTACTCCCCCGGGGCCGGAGGCGCCCTGGACCGGCCTGAAACGATTCCACAATTCTGAACTGGACGGTATAGTCCACCGCGTGAACCCCCATCCCCCTTCGGCCGGCGACTTGGACGCGCGCGATCATCGCGTGTTCGACGCCGTGCGCGAACTGCTGGCGCGGCAAGGCATGCAGCTGAGCATGGACGCAGTGGCGCAGCAGGCGGGCTGTTCCAAGCAGACCCTTTATTCGCGGTATGGCAGCAAGCAGCAGCTGCTGGGCCGGGTGCTCGACCGCCACGTCGCCCGCGCAACGGCCGCACTCGATGCGCTGCAGGGCGACAACCTGCGCGAGAGCCTGCTCGCCTTCGCGGTGGACTACCTGGAGCATTACAACCAGCCCCACGTGGCGCAGGCCTGCCGGATGATTTCCGCCGAATCCGCGCAGTTCCCCGAGCAGGCCCGATATCTCTACGACAACGGCGCGGGCGCGCTGACCCTTCACCTGGCTGAATGGATCGCATCCGTCGCGGCGCAGGGGCGCCTGCGGCATGACGACCCGCACTTCATGGCCGAGCTGCTACTGAGCATGATCGGCGGTCAGGATTTCGAAAAACAGCGTTTCCACACCCACCATCGGCATGATGCGCAGATGCGCCGCCGCTGGGCCGGGTTCGCCGTGGATGGCTTCCTGCGTGCCTTCGCGCCCGACGCCCCCGTTTTCCCTCATTCAAACCAACACCGGAGTTTCTCCTGATGATCGCCCCACTCCGCACCCTCGCCCTGACGTTCGCCGTCGCCGTGGCGCTGGCGGCCTGCAAAGAGCCGGAACAGCAGACGCCTCCTCCGCCGGAAGTGGGCGTGGTCGAAGCCAGGCCGCAGACCCTGCCGCTGCAGCGTGAGCTGGTCGGCCGCCTGTCCCCGTACCGCAGCGCCGATGTCCGCGCCCGCGTGCCCGGCGTGCTGCTCAAGCGCGTGTACGAGGAAGGCAGCGAGGTCAAGCAGGGGCAGACCCTGTTCCTGATCGACCCGGCACCGCTGCGTGCCGACCTCAGCGCCACCGAAGCCCAGCTCGCCTCCGCGCGCGCCAGCTACGCCAATGCCAAGGTCGCCGCTGATCGCGCCCGCTCACTGGCGCCGCAGGCGTATGTTTCCCGCGCCGACCTGGACAATGCCGAGTCGACCGAGCGCACCGCGCAGGCCGCTGTCCGCCAGGCCGAAGCCGCCGTGAGCAGTTCGCGCATCAGCCTCGGCTATGCCGAGGTCAAGGCCCCCATCAGTGGTGTGGCGGGCAAGCAGCAGGTCACCGAAGGCGCACTGGTCGGCCAGGGCGATGTGACCCTGCTGACCACCGTGGACCAGCTGGACCCGCTGTATGTGAACTTCTCGCTGAGCGTGGACGAGCTCTCCCAGATGCGCGCCGCGCAGTCGCAGGGTGCGCTGGCCCTGAGTGGGGATGGCAAGGCGACGGTGCAGGTCAAGCTCTCCAACGGAACCACCTATGGCCAGAGCGGCACGCTGGACTTCTCCTCCACCACCGTGGACCCCACCACCGGCGCCGTCTCGCTGCGCGCGGTGCTGCCCAACCCGGAACGCATCCTGCTGCCGGGCGCGTTCGTCAGCTTCCAGGCCACCCTGGGCGAGCGCAACAACGCCTACCTGATCCCGCAGCCTGCCCTCCAGCGTGACGCCACGGGCGGATACGTGATGGTGGTGGGCGCCGATGGCAAGGTCATCCGCCGCAACGTCAAGACCGATGGCGCGCAGGATGGCAACTGGCTGGTCACCGAAGGCCTGCAGCCGGGCGACAAGGTGGTGGTGGCGGGCATCCAGAAGGTCAAGGAGGGTGCGCCGGCCACGGCCAAGCCATGGACGCCGCAGCAGGGCAACGGCCAGGGCCAGCCGGGCGCACCGGGTGCAGCGCCTGCCGCGCAGGGTGCAGCGCCGGCGACCGAAGGGACAAAACCGGCCGAGGCCGGGTCCGACCAGCCGGCAGCGCAGGCTGCGCCGGCCGCCGATTCCAGCTCGCAGTAACGGGACACCGTCATGCCTAAATTTTTCATCGAACACCCGGTCTTCGCCTGGGTGGTGGCGATCCTGATCTCGCTCAGCGGCGTGATCGCGATCCTCAACCTGGGTGTGGAGTCCTATCCCAGCATCGCACCGCCACAAGTCACCGTGTCGGCCACGTATCCGGGTGCCAGCGCGGATACCACCGAAAAATCGGTCACGCAGGTGATCGAGCAGCAGCTGACCGGCATCGATCACCTGCTGTACTTCAGTTCCTCCTCGTCCTCCAACGGGCGCGCGACCGTCACCCTCACCTTTGAAACCGGCACCGATGCGGACATCGCCCAGGTGCAGGTGCAGAACAAGGTCTCGCTGGCCACGCCGCGCCTGCCTTCGGAAGTCACCCAGCAGGGCGTGGTGGTGGCCAAGGCCAATGCCGGCTTCCTGATGGTGGTGGCGCTGCGCTCGGACTCCGATGCGATCACCCGCGATGCGCTCAACGACATCGTCGCCTCGCGCGTGCTGGACCAGGTCTCGCGTATTCCGGGCGTGGGCAGCACCCAGCAGTTCGGTGCCGAGTATGCAATGAACATCTGGCTCAACCCCGAGCGCATGCAGGGTTATGGGCTGTCCGCCAGCGAGGTGCTTTCGGCCGTCCGTGCGCAGAACGTGCAGTTCGCTGCCGGTTCGCTGGGCTCGGATCCGGCCCCCGCCGGCCAGCATTTCACCGCGACCGTGTCCGCCGAAGGGCGTTTCAGTACGCCGGAGGAGTTCGAGAACATCATCCTGCGGGCCAACCCGGACGGCTCGCGCGTGCTGCTCAAGGACATCGCCCGGGTGGCCTTCGGCGCCAACAACTACGGCTTTGATACCCAGTACAACGGCAAGCCGACCGGCGCTTTCGCCATCCAGCTGCTGCCTGGTGCGAACGCACTGAACGTGGCCGAGGCGGTGCGCGCCAAGATGGAAGAGCTGGCGCCGAGCTTCCCGGCCGGGGTCAGCTGGTTCTCGCCGTACGACAGCACCACCTTCGTCAAGATCTCCATCGAAGAGGTGGTCAAGACGCTGGTCGAGGCGATGGTGCTGGTGTTCCTGGTGATGCTGATCTTCCTGCAGAACTTCCGCGCCACGCTGATCCCCACGCTGGTGATCCCGGTGGCGCTGCTGGGCACGTTCCTTGGCATGTACATGATCGGCTTCACGATCAACCAGCTGACCCTGTTTGCGATGGTGCTGGCGATCGGCATCGTGGTCGACGACGCGATCGTGGTGATTGAGAACGTCGAGCGCATCATGACCGAGGAGAAGATGGCGCCCAAGCAGGCCACGCAGAAGGCGATGACCCAGATCACCGGTGCGGTGGTGGCCATCACCGTGGTGCTGGCGGCCGTGTTCATCCCCTCCTCGCTGCAGGGCGGTGCGGCCGGTGAGATCTACAAGCAGTTTGCCCTGACCATCGCCATCTCGATGGGCTTTTCGGCCTTCCTCGCCCTGGGCTTCACCCCGGCGCTGTGCGCGACGTTCCTCAAGCCCACGCACAACGACAACCCGAACATCGTCTACCGCACCTTCAACAAGTATTACGACCGGATCAGCGGCACCTACGTGGGCCACATCACCTCGGCGGTGAAGCACGCGCCGCGCTGGATGATCCTGTTCGTGGTGCTGGGCGCCCTGTGCGCCTTCCTGTTCACGCGCATGCCGGGCAGCTTCCTGCCTGAGGAAGACCAGGGCTACGCACTGGCCATCGTGCAGCTGCCCCCGGGCTCGACCAAGGTGCAGACCAACGAAGTGTTCGCCCAGATGCGCGGCATCCTGGAGAAGCAGGAAGGCTTCGAGGGCCTGCTGCAGATCGCCGGTTTCAGCTTCGTCGGTTCGGGCGAGAACGTGGGCATGGGCTTCATCCGGCTCAAGCCCTGGGCGGACCGTGAGGTGACGGTGCCGGAGTTGATCGGCAACATGAACGGTGCGTTCTACGGCATCAAGGAGGCCCAGATCTTCGTGGTCAACCTGCCGACGGTGCAGGGCCTGGGCCAGTTCGGTGGCTTCGACATGTGGCTGCAGGACCGCACCGGTGCAGGGTTCGACCAGCTGACCAATGCCCGCAACATCCTGCTCGGCTCGGCGGCGCAGAAGAGCGACCTGCTTGCCGGCGTACGCCCGAACGGCCTGGAAAACGCACCCCAGCTTTCGCTGCACGTGGACCGCGTGCAGGCGCAGGCGATGGGCATGTCGGTCTCCGATGTCTACAGCACCATCCAGCTGATGCTGGCCCCGGTGTATGTCAACGACTTCTTCAGCGAAGGCCGCATCAAGCGCGTGACCATGCAGGCCGACGCGCCGTACCGCACGGGTGAGGAATCGCTGAAGAGCTTCTACAGCCCCTCCAGCCTGACCACCAATCCCGACGGCACCAACACCATGATTCCGTTGAGCACGGTGGTGCAGTCCAAGTGGGTATCGGCGCCGCCGTCGCTGAGCCGTTACAACGGCTACTCGGCGGTGAACATCGTCGGTTCGCAGGCACCGGGACGCAGCTCCGGCGAAGCGATGACGGCCATGGAAGACATCGTGGACAACGACCTGCCGCCGGGCTTCGGCTACGACTGGTCCGGCATGTCCTACCAGGAAATCCTGGCCGGCAACGCCGCCACGCTGTTGCTGGTGCTGTCCATCGTGGTGGTGTTCCTGTGCCTGGCCGCGCTGTATGAAAGCTGGTCGGTGCCGGTGGCAGTGCTGCTGGTGGTGCCGCTGGGCGTGCTCGGTGCACTGGCGTTCTCGATGGCACGTGGCCTGCCCAACGATCTGTTCTTCAAGATCGGCCTGATCACCGTGATCGGCCTGGCCGCCAAGAATGCGATCCTGATCGTGGAGTTCGCGGTGGAGCAGCGCGCCGCCGGCAGGACGCTGCGCGATGCCACGATCGAAGCGGCACGCCTGCGCTTCCGTCCGATCCTGATGACCTCCTTCGCGTTCATCATGGGCGTGGTGCCCATGGCGATCTCGACCGGCGCCGGTGCGAACTCCCGCCATGCGATCGGCACGGGCGTGATCGGCGGCATGGTCTTCGCCACGTTCCTCGGCCTGCTGATGATTCCGGTGTTCTTCATCGTGGTCCGCCGCATGCTGGGCGACAAGCTGGACGAACCGTCCAAGGAGTTCACCGAACGGCAGAACGAAGCCGGCGGCGCACACCGTCCAGACCGCTGACAGTCGGTCGCGCCGGGGACTCCCGGCGCCGGAAAACGAAAAGGCCCCGGAGCGATCCGGGGCCTTTTTCATGGCGCTCGTGCAGCGCCCGCAGGCCTGCCCGGGGCTGTTCGCTCAGGACTTGAGCGCCGCCACGGCCGCACACATCACGACGATGGCCAGGGCGGGCCACTGCATCGGCATGAAGAAGAAATGGTGGCGGGCGTGTTCGCCCGGGGCACGCACGCTGCGGTTGAGCGCGAAGCCGATCACCACATTCACCGCGGCACCGATGCCGCAGCCGAGCAGGAACTGCTGCAGCGTGGTATTGCCCTGACCGGCAGACGGATCATGGAAGAAATAGGTCAGCAGCAGCACGCTGACGATGGGGGTCAGCAGGGTCAGCAACCCCGCACCACGGTAGATCATTGAGCCCGTCCTTCTGCGAAAGACGGGCATTCTAGTGGACCGGCAGGCGCCTCGACAGCGCAGCAGGCGCTGCCGGGCCAGGGCTCAGCGCAGCCCGGTTTCGTTACGGGCGATCACCAGGCGCTGGATCTCCGAGGTGCCTTCGTAGATCTCGGTGATCTTGGCATCACGGAAATAGCGCTCCAGCGGCATTTCCTTGGAATAGCCCATGCCACCGTGGATCTGCACCGCCTGGTGGGTGATCCACATGGCCGCCTCTGAAGCGGTCAGCTTGGCGATGGCCGCTTCGTTGCTGAAACGCCCGCCCTGCCCCTTCACCCACGCGGCGCGCAGCGTCAGCAGCATTGCCGCATCGAGCTTGCACTTCATGTCCGCGATCTTGGCCTGCGTCATCTGGAAGGTGCCGATCGCCGCGCCGAAGGCCTTGCGCTCCTTCACATATTCCAGCGTTGCTTCATAGGCGGCACGCGCGATGCCGATGGCCTGTGAAGCGATCCCGATGCGCCCAGCGTCGAGCACGCCCATGGCGATCTTGAAGCCTTCGCCTTCCTGGCCGAGCACGTCCTCGGCCTTCGCCACGTAATCGTTGAATTCGATCTCACAGGTCGCCGAGGCACGGATGCCGAGCTTCGGCTCGGTCTTGCCTCGCCCGAAGCCCGGGTTGTCGGTGTCGATCAGGAACGCGGTGATGCCGCGCGCGCCCTTCTCCGGGTCGGTCATGGCGAACAGCACGATGTACCTGGCCACCGGCCCGGAGGTGATCCAGCTCTTCTTGCCGTTGATCACATACGTGCCATCGGCCTGCCTGATGGCACGGCAGCGCATGGCGGTGGCATCCGAGCCGGACTGGGGCTCGGTCAGCGCGAAGGCACCGATGGCGTGGCCTTCGGCGATCGCACGCACGTACGTCTGCTTCTGCGCCTCGTTGCCGTGGGTCAGGATGCCGTTGCAGAACAGCGAATTGTTGACCGACATGATGGTCGAATGCGCAGCGTCACCGGCGGCGACCTCCACCATCGCCAGGACATACGCGATGGGGTCCATGCCGGCCCCGCCGTATTCTTCCGGTACCTCGATGCCCATCAGCCCGTTCTCGCCGAGCAGCTGGATGTTGGCCAGCGGGAACTCGCCCGTCCGGTCATGGTGCTCCGCGCTGGGCGCGATCTTTTCCTGCGCGATGCGGCGCGCGACGTCCTGCAGCATCAGCTGCTCTTCGGTAAAGCTGAAATCCACAACAACCCCTCCCGGGTAACGAATCGGCGATTGTACCGGTGCGGTGGGGATGGCGGCTGACTGAGGCCGACGAACGCCTGCAGGCGCGGCGGTCTCCCCAGGCGGTACTGACGCATCCGGCGGCTTGACCGGCCTGCAGGGACGGGCGAAAATATCTTTCTATCGCGATAGGTGGATATTTATGGATCTGGAAGACTGGTCGACCCGCCTGAAGGTGTTCGCCGATGCGACGCGGGTGCGCCTGCTGGCCCTGCTGGAGCAGGAGGAACTCACCGTCGCCGAGTTGTCCGCGATCACCCGGCTGGCGCAGCCGCGCGTGTCGACCCACCTGGCGCGCCTTAAGGAGGCCGGACTGGTACGCGACCGCCGCGCGGGCGTTTCGGCCTATTACCGTTTCGACGATGCCCAGCTGGACCCAGCCCAGCGTGCATTGTGGCACGCCCTGAGCACCGGCAGCGATGATCCGCTGCTGCGCCAGGACGCCGAGCGCGTGGCGTCGGTGCTGGCCAGCCGCGCGGCCGACCAGAACTGGGCCGACAGCGTGGCCGGTGACATGGAGCGCCATTATTCGCCCGGGCGCACCTGGGAAGCGCTGGCGCGCACCGCGCTGCCCCTGCTGGAGACCGGCGACGTGCTGGACATCGCCTCCGGTGACGGCGTGCTCGCCGAACTGGTCGCCCCGCATGCCCGTCGTTACGTGTGCATCGATACCAGTGCGCGCGTGGTGGCGGCAGCAAGCGAGCGCCTGCGCCGCCTGCCCAACGTGGAGGTGCAGGAAGGCGACATGCACGCGCTGCCGTTCAAGGAGCGCAGCTTCGACCTGGTCGTGCTCATGCATGCGCTGACCTACGCGGCCAAGCCAGCGCAGGCGGTCCTGGAGGCGGCGCGCGTGCTGCGCCCGGGCGGCCGCCTGCTGCTGTGCAGCCTTGCGCGGCACGAACACAAGGCCGCCGTGGATGCCTATGGGCACGTCAATCTCGGCTTCAGCGACAAGGAACTGCGCAAGTTCGTCGACAAGGCCGGGCTGCAGGTGTCCAACCTGGAAACGGTGACCCGCGAGAAGCGCCCGCCGCATTTCGAAGTCATCTCGCTGATCGCCCACAAACCCTGAGGTTGCCGTGTCCGCCCTGCCCTGGCTGCATCCCGAGCGCGCCCTTGCCCTGATCGAGGCGCTGCACCACCGTATCCTGATCATCGATGGCGCCATGGGCACCATGATCCAGCGCCATGGCCTTGAGGAAGCGGACTACCGCGGCGAGCGCTTCGCCGGCGGGGTCGACCGGCAGGCTGCCGCGCATGCGCATGGCGCCGGATGTGCCCACGGTGTACACGCCGGGGAGCAGGATCTCAAAGGCAACAACGATCTGCTGCTGCTGACCCGGCCGGAGATCATTGCCGGTATCCACACCGCCTACCTGCAGGCCGGTGCGGACCTGGTGGAGACCAACACATTCAACGCCACCTCCGTCAGCCAGGCGGACTACCACCTGGAGCACATCGTCTACGAACTCAACAAGGCCGGCGCGGCCATCGCACGGAGCTGCTGCGACGCGGTGCAGGCCACCACGCCGGAGCGTCCCCGCTTCGTCATCGGGGTGCTGGGGCCGACCAGCCGCACCGCATCGATCAGCCCGGACGTCAACGATCCCGGCTTCCGCAACACCAGCTTCGACGAGCTGCGCACGACCTATCGCGAGGCGGTGGACGGCCTGATCGATGGCGGCGCCGACACGATCATGGTGGAAACCATCTTCGACACGCTCAATGCCAAGGCGGCCCTGTTCGCGGTCGAAGAAGCCTTCGACGCCCGCGGTGCGCGGCTGCCGGTGATGATTTCCGGCACCATCACCGACGCCTCCGGGCGCACGCTTTCCGGGCAGACGGCGGAGGCCTTCCACGCCTCGCTGGCGCACGCGCGGCCGCTTTCGATCGGGCTCAACTGCGCGCTGGGCGCCGACGCCATGCGCCCGCACGTGGAAACGCTCGCACGCGTGGCGCAGTGCTACGTCAGCGCGCACCCCAACGCCGGCCTGCCCAATGCCTTCGGTGAGTACGACGAGACCCCCGAGGAGATGGCCACCACGCTGCAGGGCTTCGCCCGCGACGGCCTGCTGAACCTGGTCGGCGGCTGTTGTGGCTCCACGCCGGACCACATCCGTGCCATCGCCGCAGCGGTCGCCGGCATCGCGCCGCGGCTCCTGCCCGGCCACGCGGAGCAGGCCGCATGAGCGCGCAGGTCAACCCCACGCAGATCCGCCCCACCCTGCTCTCCGGGCTGGAGCCACTGGTCATCACCCCGGACCTGCTGTTCGTCAACATCGGCGAGCGCACCAACGTCACCGGCAGCGCACAGTTCCGCAAGCTGATCAAGGAAGAGCGCTACGAGGAGGCCGTGGACGTGGCGCGCCAGCAGGTGGCCAGCGGCGCGCAGATCCTCGACGTCAACATGGACGAGGGCCTGATCGATTCCGAAGCGGCGATGACCCGCTACCTCAACCTGATCATGTCCGAGCCGGACATCGCGCGTATTCCGGTGATGGTGGACTCCTCGAAATGGAGCGTCATCGAGGCCGGGCTGAAATGCCTGCAGGGCAAGAGCGTGGTCAACTCGATCTCGCTCAAGGAAGGCGAGGACCTGTTCCGCGAGCACGCGCGCAAGGTGCTGCGCTATGGTGCGGCAGCGGTGGTGATGGCCTTCGACGAGGAGGGGCAGGCCGACACCTGCGCGCGCAAGGTGGAGATCTGCACGCGCGCCTACCGCATCCTGGTCGATGAGGTCGGCTTCCCGCCCCAGGACATCATCTTCGATCCGAACATCTTCGCCGTGGCCACCGGGATCGAAGAGCACGACAACTATGCCGTGGACTTCATCGAAGCCACGCGCATCATCAGGCG
Source organism: Xanthomonas sp. 60 (assembly GCF_011761925.1). Lineage (NCBI taxonomy): Bacteria > Pseudomonadati > Pseudomonadota > Gammaproteobacteria > Lysobacterales > Lysobacteraceae > Xanthomonas > Xanthomonas sp. 60. Next base: position 157,661 of record NZ_JAASQW010000003.1, read on the forward strand.
CACGTTGCCGCATTGCCATGTCTCGGGTGGCGTCTCCAACGTTTCGTTCTCCTTCCGCGGCAACGAGACCGTGCGCCAGGCGATCCACTCGGTGTTCCTGTACCACGCCATCGGCGCGGGCATGGACATGGGCATCGTCAACGCAGGTGCGATGCCGATCTATGACGATCTGGACGCCGACCTGCGTGAACGCGTGGAGGACGTGATCCTCAACCGCCGGCGCGATGGCACCGAGCGCCTCCTGGACATCGCCGAGCGGTTCAAGGGCAGGAAGGGCGCTGCCCCCGTGGAAGACCTCGCCTGGCGTGAAAAACCGGTGGCCGAGCGCCTCGCCCACGCGCTGGTGCACGGCTTGGATGCGTTCGTCGAGCAGGACACCGAAGCAGCCCGGCAGCTCTCGCCACGCCCGCTGGATGTGATCGAAGGTCCCCTGATGAGCGGCATGAACGTGGTCGGTGACCTGTTCGGCGCCGGCAAGATGTTCCTGCCGCAGGTGGTGAAGTCGGCACGGGTGATGAAGAAGGCCGTAGCCTATCTGCTGCCCTACATCGAGGCCGAGAAGGCGCTCAGCGGTGATACCGCGCGCAGCAACGGACGCATCATCATGGCCACGGTCAAGGGTGATGTGCACGATATCGGCAAGAACATCGTCGGCGTGGTCCTGGCCTGCAACAATTTCGAGGTCATCGACCTGGGCGTGATGGTGCCTGCACAGAAGATCCTCGACGCCGCGCGCGCCGAAAAGGCCGACATCATCGGGCTCTCCGGGCTGATCACCCCCTCGCTTGAGGAAATGAGCCACGTGGCGCGGGAGATGCAGCGCCAGGGCTTCGACCTGCCGCTCATGATCGGCGGCGCCACCACCTCGCGCGCGCATACCGCGCTGAAGATCGACCCGCACTACGATGCACCCACCGTCTGGGTGAAGGATGCCTCACGCGCGGTGGGCGTGGCGCAGTCGTTGATCTCGGACGAGCTGCGCGCCTCGTTCGTGGCCGCCAACGCGGCAGACTACGCCGAGATCCGCACCCGCCACCGCAACCGCGGTGATGCCAAGCGGCTGGTGTCGCTCGAACATGCACGCGGCCAGCGCTTCGACGGCGGCTGGGAGCGCTATGTCCCGCCGGCACCGAAACAGCCCGGGCTGCATGTGTTCGGCGATTATCCGCTGGACGAACTGGTGGCTTACATCGACTGGACACCGTTCTTCCAGGCGTGGGAGCTGGCCGGCAAGTACCCGGCGATCCTCACCGATGAGATCGTTGGCACCCAGGCCTCCGAGCTGTACCGCGATGCACGCCGGATGCTGGCACGGATCGTCGATGAAAAATGGCTGCAGGCCAAGGCCGTGTTCGGCCTGTGGCCCGCCAGCAGCGTCGGCGATGACGTGCGGGTGCAGCACCCCACCGGCCCCACCATGCTGCATTTCCTGCGCCAGCAGGTGGACAAGCCGGCCGAGCGGCCAGACTTCTGCCTGGCCGATTTCATCGCGCCGGCCGACAGTGGCCGCCAGGACTGGATCGGTGCCTTCGCGGTGACGGCCGGCATTGGAATCGACGCCCACGTGGCGCGGTTCGAAGCCGACCACGATGATTACAACGCCATCCTGCTCAAGGCCCTGGCCGATCGCCTGGCCGAGGCGCTGGCCGAACGCCTGCACCAGCGCGTGCGCCGTGAGTACTGGGGCTACGACGCCGCCGAGGCGCTGGACAACGAGGCGCTGATCGCCGAACGCTACCGCGGCATCCGTCCGGCGCCCGGCTATCCGGCGTGCCCCGAACACAGCGAGAAAAGCACTCTGTTCGGCCTGCTCGATGCGCAGGCCAATGCCGCGATGCAGCTGACCGAGAGCTTCGCCATGCTGCCTACGGCGGCAGTCTCCGGCTATTACTTCAGCCACCCCCAGAGCCAGTACTTCGTCGTCGGCCGGTTGGGCCGCGAGCAGGTCACAGACTATGCGCGGCGCAAGGGCGTGGACCGCGCGCAGGCCGAGCGCTGGCTCGCTTCGAACCTGGATTACGATCCGGAATAGGCCAGCCAGCCCATCCGCTAACGCTGACGCAACTGGATCCATCGCTGTCGTGCCGGGCAGCGCGTGCCGATGTCGTCCACCCACAACGGACGCCATCAACGTCGCATCGCGTCACATTTCAACTGCCCTCCTGAATGGTCCTCCTACAGCGCCGGTGACCGCCTCGCCGCGAGGGCCGGGCGCCTCCCATGCTGGGCACGTCTCCCGCTGGGATCCCCCATGCATCGCGACCTGCTTCTGCTGCTCCTGGCCCTGTTCGCCCTCCCGGTCCTGGCCGCCCCGCCGGCCCTGGCAGACACGCCGGCAGCGACGTGGCCGGCCAAGACCTTCTACCGGCATGTCGTCGTCGATGGACACCGCACGTTCTACCGCGAAGCCGGTGATCCCGCGCGCCCCACCCTCCTGCTGCTGCACGGGTTCCCCTCCTCATCGCATACCTATCGCGAGCTCATTCCCCTGCTCTCGGGTCGCTACCATGTGATCGCCCCGGATTACCTCGGTTCGGGCCTGACCGACCTGCCCGATCCTGATGCTGCCCCCTACACGTTCGATCGCCTTGCGCAGCACATCGCCGCGTTCACCGATGCGATCGGTCTGGCGCATTACAGCCTGTATCTCCAGGATTTCGGCGCACCGGTCGGCTACCGGCTCGCCATCGCACAACCCGAGCGGCTGCAGGCGCTCGTGGTCCAGAATGCCAATGCCTATCTCGATGGCCTGACGCCCGCACGGCAGGCGTTTTTCGAGCGAGCCCATCGTGACACCTCGCCCGCCATGCTGCTCCAGTTGAACGGCCTGGTCTCGGCGCAGGGCGTGATCGACCTGCAGTACCTCCGCGACGTCCAGGGTCGGCCGGAACGGATCAGTCCCGACGCCTGGCAACACGATCTGGCCGGACTGGCGCGTCCGGCGCAGCAGCGCGCCCAGGTGCAGCTGTTCCAGGATTACTGGACCAACATCGAGGCCTACCCGGCCTGGCAGGCGTTCCTGCGCGCGAGGCAGCCGCCGACGCTGGTCCTCTGGGGCAGGCACGATCCCGCCTTCATCGCCGCCGGAGCGCTGGCCTATCGGCGCGACCTGCCGGATGCCGAGATCCACCTGCTCGATGCGGGCCATTTCGCGGTGGAAGAACAGCCCGTGGAAATCGCGCAGAGGATGATCCGTTTCCTCGGTGCGCTGGAGCGTCAGGGCCGGCTGTCGCCCGCTGCGTCCCGCTGATCACTGCCCCGGTGGCCCTCGACGGACCGGCGGGGCCACGCCATGGCCGGCCTTACCAGACCAGATCGTCCGGTACCTGGTACTGCGGATCCGCATACGGATCGTCTTCGGCCGGCGCGTCCGGATCCACCTTGAGGGCCACGCAGGGCGCGAAGATCGCTTCGGCCTGCGCCAGCACGGCCGCCTCGACGAGCACGTAGCGCCCGCCCATCTGCACCACGCCCAGCGCACCGGCGTTGAGTGCCTTGAGCTGGTCCGGGGTCACGTAGATGCGCTTGATCTTTCCGCCGTACGGGAAGTGCCGCGCGATCTCCGCGTCGGCCACGTTCAGCACCTTGTCCTTCAACAGCGCATCCAGGCGGGCCTTGGCCTCGCGGCGCACGCGCGCCTCTTCCTGCTTCAGGCGCTCGGCCTCGATGCGCTCTTCCTTCTCACGCTGCGCACGGATGGCATAGGCCTTGGCCAGGTCCATCTCTTCCTGCGAGCGCGGCTTGCGCGGTCCGGGGGCGCGGTTGGGCTTGGCCGCCGCGGCATGCGCCGGCTCGCCGGATTGCGGGCCCCGGCCGCGCGGAGGCCGGGCCTCGCCCGGCTTGCCGGGCGCGGTGGCGCCGCGGTTCTGCGCGGGGCGTCCGTCACGGCGGGGTTCGGGCTTGCGCTCGGGCTTCGGCGCGGGCTTGAAGCCCAGGCCCATCAACTGGTCGCGGAGGGTATCGCTCATGGACGTTGGATCAATAGTGCGGCGGCGGCGGTTCGCTCGCCGGATCGGAAGAATTGAGCGCATTGCGGACCTTGCCGAGGTCCTCAAGCAGCACGCGCAGTACGTTTGCGTTGCGGCTGCCTTCCATGCGCGCGTCCGCTAGTGCATCGCTGAGCTCGGCCAGCGCCTGCTCCTGGAAGGACACGCGCATCTCCAGCTCCACCAGCCGTGATTCCAGCGCCTGTTCGCGCTCGCTGGGCGTCATCTCGGACATTGGGTTCTCTACTCCGGCCGGGGCCATGGCTGCATCACCCCGCCGCCCTCGCGGCGGCCGGGGACAGGACGCGCGGCCAGCGCAGGCCGCCGCGCGTTCCACTCACACGCTGTCAGGGCAGCACGCCCAGCAGTTCGACATCGAAGGTCAGCGTGGCGTTCGGGCCGATCGGGCCACCCGGGGTGCCGCCCTCGCCATAGGCCAGTTCGCCCGGGATCCAGAAGCGGTACTTGGCACCCACCGGCATCAGCGAAACGCCTTCGCTCCAGCCCTTGATCACCTGGTTCAGGCCGAACTCGATCGGCTCGCCGCGCTGGTAGCTGCTGTCGAAGACGGTGCCATCCAGCAGCTTGCCCTCGTAGTTCACGCGCACCTTGCTCGACGGGGTCGGACGCTCGCCGCTGCCCGGACGCAGGATCTGGTACTGCAGGCCCGATGCCGTGGTGACCACGCCCGGGACGGCCTTGTTCTTTGCCAGGAACGCGTTGCCTTCCTGGCGGTTGGTCTGGCCCAGCTGCGCCGCCTTGGCCTGCATCTCGGCCTGCTTGCCGGCCATGAAGGCCTGCATCACCGCCGTGCCTTCGGCCTTGGAGAGCTTCGGCTGGCCACCGTCGAAGGCGATCTTCACCGATTCGAACAGGGCATCCAGGTCGATGTCGCCCTTGAGCTGTTCCAGCGACGGGCCGACCATGTACGTGCCCAGCATCAGGCCGACCTTGTGGCTGTCCACCTTCGGCGGCGCCGAGCCCGGCGCCACGCCCGGCACCTGCTGGCCTGTGGCCACGGCCATGACCTTGCGCAGGTCCTGGTCCACCTGCTGGGCCTCGGTCTGGGTGATCATGGGCTGCTTGCCGTCGAAGACGGCCTGCACGGCCTCCTTCATGGCGGCCAGATCGATGTGCGCCTTGATCTGCTCAAGCGAACCTGCAATGTCCGCGCCGACGGCGTACCCGATCTTCTGCTTGTCGTTCAAACTGCTCTTCTCCTTGGCTGCTGCCGGGGCGGCGGCCGGTTGTTGCTGCGACATCACGGCACCGGTGGCACCCATCGCAAGAATCAGGACCGACGCCGCAGCGCCACGCATTCCCATCTTCATCTGTTGCATTCCTGGAAGTGAAAAAACGCCGACGTCGGCGCGAAAACGTTCATTGTCGCATGCCTGTCGCGCAGGCTGCGACCGTCGTTCAGGTTCAGCGCGGGACCGGCACGGCCAGGGCCCGCTCGATGGCAGCCACCAGCTGCGCATCATCCGGCTTCACCCGGCTCGGAAACTGGCCGATGACCTTGCCATCGCGACCGATCAGATACTTGTGGAAGTTCCAGCCCGGCGCCACGCCGGTCGCCGCCGTCAGGCGCTGGTAGAGCGGAGTGGCCTGCGGACCGGTCACTTCGACCTTCTGGAACATGGGGAATTTGACCCCGTAGGTCAACGTGCAGAACTCCTGGATCTGGCCCTCGTCGCCGGGCTCCTGGCCCTTGAAGTCGTTGGAGGGAAACCCGAGCACGGCGAAGCCGCGGCCCGCGTACTTCTGCTGCAGTGCCTCCAGGCCCTCGTACTGCGGCGTGAAGCCGCACTTGCTGGCGGTATTGACCACCAGCAGTACACGCCCCTGGTAACGCTGCTTGAGGTTGACCTCACCCTTGCCTGCCAGGGGCCGGTACGACACATCCAGCAGATCGGATGCGAAGGCAGCCGGCGCAAGGGCACAGAGCCCGAGGATCAGGACCGACGCGGCGGCGCGCAGACGCGGGGGGACAGCGGTGACCTTCATCGGAAAATCCTGGCAACGGCCCGGCCGGGCGCGACGCCGCGCACTATAGCACCGGCCCCCCGGAGGCCCGCAGCGCAGGGTGCGACATCCCCATTCCCGGCATCCGGGACGTCTCAGGGGCGACCCCTGCCATCAGTTGGTCTACGCCGGCTTGCACTCTCCAGATCAGGTGTTATAGTTAGCTACAACACCAGTCATGCAGGACAGGGCATCCATGAATTTCGCGATCCGGTCACGTACCAAGCGTTCCGCCATGGCGATTTCCGGCCTGCTCGTCCTGATCACCTGGCTGGGTGTGGCATCGCAGGAAGCGGATGAGCCCGCTGCCCTTTCGATGTCCCCAGGTCTGCAGGACGCGGCCATGCCGGACGCCGGAGACGCAACACCGGCCCCCTCCCCCCCGCGTCGGCTGAACAGCTCATTGTCCATGCCGTACTTCTCTTTCGCGAAGTCGCTGAAATCCCGGAGCTGACCATGAGCGATATCCAGTGGAGCGATGGCGCTCCCATCTACCGCCAGCTGAAGGAACGCGTGATCGCCATGATGCTTGATGGACTCATCAAGCCCGGCGACGCCCTGCCCTCGGTGCGCCAGGTAGCCGCCGACTACCAGCTCAACCCCATCACCGTGTCCCGTGCCTACCAGGAACTTGCCGACGAAGGCCTCGTCGAGAAGCGCCGCGGGCTGGGCATGTTCATGACCGAAGAAGCCGCCACGCAGCTGCGAAGCAGCGAACGCGAGCGTTTCCTCAACGAAGAATGGCCTGCCGTGCTGGAGCGCATCCAGCGCCTGGGCCTGGACATCAACGACCTGCTTACCCCGGGGAAACTGCCATGAGCGTTACCGCTATCCAGGATGTGATCGTCGCGCGCAACCTGCGCAAGACCTACAAACAGTCGACCGCGCTGGACAACACCAGCTTCACCATCCCGGCCGGGCGGATCGTCGGACTGATCGGGCCCAACGGCGCCGGCAAGACCACCGCACTGAAGGCCGTCCTCGGCCTGACGGCGGTGGAAGGCGAACTGAGCGTGCTGGGCAAGGACCCGCACCAGCACCGCGATGCGTTGATGAACGACATCTGCTTCATCGCCGACGTGGCGGTGCTGCCGCGCTGGCTGAAAGTGCGCGAGGCGATCGATTTCGTGGCCGGCGTGCATCCCCGTTTCGACCGCGCCCGCTGCGAGCGCTTCCTCGCCGGCACCAAGCTGCAACCAAAACAGCGGGTGCGCGAACTCTCCAAGGGCATGATCGTGCAGCTGCACCTGGCCCTGGTGATGGCCATCGATGCCCGCGTGCTGGTGCTGGACGAGCCCACCCTGGGCCTGGACATCCTCTACCGCAAGGCGTTCTACCAGCGCCTGCTGGAAGACTATTTCGACGAGCAGAAAACCATCATCGTCACCACGCACCAGGTGGAAGAGATCGAGCACATCCTCACTGACGTGATGTTCATCCGTGACGGCCGCATCGTGCTGAGCGCGGAGATGGACGAGGTCAGCGAACGCTATACCGAAGTACTGGTCAACGCCGACCAGCTCGACCACGCCCGTGCCCTGCAGCCGATCGATGAACGCGCCCTGCCGTTCGGAAAGAGCGTGCTGCTGTTCGACAACGTGCCGCGCACCCAGCTGGCCACGCTGGGCGAAACCCGCAATCCCGGCCTCGCCGATCTGTTCGTTGCCATCATGAAGGGGACCTACGCATGACCGCCGCCTCCACTCCGGCCCGCCCGGCGGGCACCCTGCGCTGGCTGCTCAAGCGCGAATACTGGGAAAACCGCGGCGGGTTCCTGTACGCCCCGCTGATCGCCGCAGGCGTGTCGCTGCTGATGAGCGGCGTCGGCATCCTGTTCGGCCTGTTCGCCCTCAAGCGCGTGGCCAGCCAGGGCAATGTGCGCATCGACAACCAGGACGTGAACATCAATGGCCTGGACCTGGGCCTGCTGACCCGCAACCTGGATGCCTCCGACCGCGCCGACCTGGCCAACGGCATGGACCTGACCCTGGTGCTCAGCTCATCGTGGCCGTTCATCGTGCTGGCGTTCGTGGTGTTCTTCTACTGCCTCGGCGCGCTGTATGACGACCGCCGTGACCGCAGCATCCTGTTCTGGAAATCACTGCCGCTGTCGGACACCCAGACGGTGTTGTCCAAGGTGCTCAGCGCGGTGCTGGTGGCCCCGCTGATCGCCGTGCTGGCCTCGATCCTGACCATGTTCTGCTTCGGCGCCCTGATCAGCGTGGTGGTGCTGGCCCATGGCGGCGACCCCATGGCCCTGATCTGGGGCCCGGCCAGCCCGATGCTGCTCGCCGCCGGCCACCTGAGCTGGATCCCGGTGTTCATGCTGTGGTCGCTGCCGACGGTCGGCTGGCTGCTGCTGTGCTCGGCCTGGGCCAAGAGCAAGCCGTTCCTGTGGGCGGTCATGCTGCCGGTATTCGCCGGCGTGGTGGTCAGCACCACCAAGGTGATGACCCTGTTCGACCTGGGCAGCGGCTGGTTCTGGCAGCACGTGGTCGGTCGCCTGCTGCTGGGCACCCTGCCGGGAACTGACCTGCTGTACCGCGCCAGCGCCGATGGCGAGGGCTTCAAGCGCGGCGCGGACAGTTTCGTTTCCCTGCTCTCACCGTCGCAGCAACTGGCGTCGCTGGCCATGCCGCAGCTGTGGATCGGCGCAGTGTTCGGCGTGCTGTTCATCATCCTTGCCATCCGCCTGCGCCGTCGCGCCGGCGAACTCTGACCTCCAGGAGAACTCCTCATGCGTACCCTGCTCGCAAGCACCGCCCTGCTCCTGCTGCCGCTCTCGGCGCTGGCCAACGATGCGCCCTGCAAGTTCACCGAGCGACGCGACCTGGCGCTGCAGCTGGGCGATGCGAAGACGCTGGTGCTGGAAGTCAACCAGCACGATCTGCGCGTGACCGCTGCAGCGGGCACCGGCGCCCTGTCCGGCCGTGCCTGTGCGTCCAAGGCCGAGTGGCTGCCGCAGCTGACGCTGACCCAGCGTCGCGAGGCCGACAAGCTGATCGTGACCCTGCGCCGCGAGGGTAAATCGAACTGGAGCACGGGCTCGGACTACGCCTGGCTGGATATCGGCGGCAGCATTCCGGACAGCGTGCGTGTGCAGCTGAAGGTCGGCTCCGGCGATGCGCAGATCACCGGCGCACGGTCATTGAGCGTGGACGTGGGCTCCGGTGACGCGCTGGTGCGCACCACCGGCGGCAGCGTGCATGCGGCGGTCGGCTCCGGTGACCTGAACGTGGATGGGGCCGAAAGCCTGGACCTGCTTTCGGTAGGCTCCGGCGACGTGGAGGCACGCAACATCCGCCGCCACGTACAGGTCGGTACCGTCGGCTCGGGCGACCTGAAGCTGCGCGACATCGGCGGGCTGCTGAAGATCGGGACAGTCGGCTCGGGCGATGTGGAAGCGCGGACCGTCGGCGGCAACGTGGAGGTCGGTACGGTGGGCTCGGGCGATCTGGACCTGCAGGCGGTAACGGGCAACGTCACGATCGAGCGGCACGGCTCGGGCAGCGTCGACGTCGACGGGGTGGGCGGCAATCTGCTTGTCCAGCGCGGCGGCAGCGGCGAGGTCAAGCAGCGCAATGTTCGCGGCCAGGTCAACGTGCCCACGCGCTGAGCGTACCCCACCCCTTGTTCTTCACCGTCACGCAAAGGAACCGCCTCATGAAGAATCGCACCCGCTCGCCCGTCGCCACGAAGCTTCGACGCCTGCTGCCCGCGCTGCTGCTGGCCCTGCCGCTCGCTGCCTGCGGCAGCCGGGACGAGGCCCGCCACAGCGGGTCCACCGATGCCGCCGGCAATGAAGCCACCGCGCTGGGGCGCACCGTCCGGGAAGCCACTGACAAGGCCCGCCGGGAAATGGCCAGCAGCAACCTCAAGGTCAGCACCGACGGCCAGCCCCTGGCCGAAATCACGCGCGAAGGGCGCCTGCTGATCGACGGCAAGGACGTCCAGACCACGCCAGCGCAACGCACCCAACTGCTGGCCTACCGTGAGCAGGTGCATGGCATCGCGCTGGCCGGCATGGAGGTTGGCGTGGCCGGCGCCAACCTGGGTGCGCAGGCCGCAGGGGAAGCGGTCAAGGGCATCTTCAGCGGGAAGACCGACGAAATCGAATCGCGGATCAATGCCGAAGCCGACAAACTCAAGGCCGAGGCGGACAAGATCTGCCAGCGCATGCCCGCCCTGCTGGCGGCTCAGCGCGACCTGGCGGCCTCGCTGCCCGCGTTCGCCCCTTACGCGACCATGGACCAGAGCGAGGTTGACGACTGCGGCAAATGAGCGCACCCGGCCGCCGCCTGCCGATCGGCGGCGGCCGGGGTTGCACGACAGGCTTACAATGAGAGCCTCTCCCCCACTGTTCCGCACCGCCATGAAGAAGCTGTTCCTGCTGCTGGCCGCCCTGCTCTGCATCGGCCTGACCGCCTGCGATGCCGACTACCGTCAGCATCGCGTCGAACGCAGCAAGCCCAAGATCAGCGTGCGCGATGACATGGTCACCGTTCGCCGCGCACCGGCACCCAACATCATCATCCTTCCCGACGGCCAGATGAAGGTGGACGAGATTGCCATCCCGCTGCGCCCGGACCAGCAGCAGATGCTGCAGCAGATGTTCGGACACCTGCAGGTGCTGCGTCAGAACACCCTCGTGGACGCGCCGGCCGACCCTGACCGCAAGCCGGTGAAGATCGAGCCGCCGCGGGGCATGGACCCGATCCCGGCGAACCTGGTCGAGACCATCCCCGAGTTCAAGGATTACACCGAGACCTTCGGCAACATCGTCGCCGATCGGCGCTGACCCGGGCTCGGCGTCCTGCGGGAGCGCCAGGCATCGAGGCCGCAAGGCCCGCCAACGCGGCAGGCCTCGCCCAGCGCCCGTCCCGGATCAACCGCCGCCGCTGCCACCGCCGGCCTGGATGCCTCCGGCAGTGAGTGCCTTGGGATCGAGCAGGCGGCGCAGCTCGCTCTCATCCAGCCCGCTGTCCTCCAGTGCGATGTCCAGCACGGGCCGCTTTTCCTTGTAGGCCCGCTTGGCGATCGCCGCCGCCCTTTCGTACCCGATGATCGGGTTCAGCGCGGTGACCAGGATGGGGTTGCGTGCGAGCGCTTCGGCGACCCGGTCCTCACGCACCGTGAGCCCCTCGATCGCGCTGTCGGCGAGCAGGCGCGACACATTGGCCAGCAGGCCGATCCCCTCCAGCAGGTTCACCGCGATCAGCGGCAGCGTCACGTTGAGCTGGAAGTTGCCGGTCTGGCCGGCCACGGTGATCGCGGTGTGGTGTCCGATCACCTGTGCACACGCCATCACGGTGGCTTCGGGAATCACCGGATTGACCTTGCCCGGCATGATGGAGCTGCCGGGCTGCAGCGCCGGCAGCTCGATCTCGCCCAGCCCGGCCAGCGGACCGGCATTCATCCACCGCAGATCATTGGCGATCTTGATCAGGGCCACCGCCAGCGCATTGAGCTGGCCTGACACCTCGACCGCATCGTCCTGCGCGGCCAGGCCTTCGAACTTGTTGGCGGCACTTTCGAATTTGAAACCGGTGTCCTGTTTGAGCGCCTTGGCGACCAGTTCGCCGAAACGCGGATCGGCGTTGATCCCGGTGCCGATCGCTGTGCCACCGAGGGGCAGGCGCCGCAGCCGTTTCAGGCTGTCGCTCAGCCGATCCTCGGCCGAGGCCAGCTGCGCCGACCACGTGCCGAATTCCTGTTCGAAGGTCAGCGGCATGGCATCCATGAGGTGGGTTCGGCCGGTCTTGACGACCTTGCGCAGGCTGCGCCCCTTGCGCTCGATCACTTTGCGCAGGTGCGCCAGCGCCGGCAGCAGCTGCTCGTGCGCGGCCAGCACCGCGGCCACGCGCAGGGCCGTCGGGATGACGTCGTTGGAGCTCTGTCCCTGGTTGACGTGGTCATTAGGGTGCACCTGCACCTGCGCGGCCGTGCCGCTGCGGTTGGCGAGCGTGGCAATGACCTCGTTGGCATTCATGTTCGAGGAGGTGCCCGAGCCGGTCTGATAGACGTCGATCGGGAAATGCGCATCATGCGCCCCCTCGGCGACGTCCGCCGCCGCCTGCTGTATCGCCTTGGCGACAGGCTTGGGCAGGTGGCCCAGCTCGGCGTTCACGCTGGCCGCCGCGCCCTTGATCAGACCCAGTGCGCGGATGAAGCCGCGCGGCATGCGCTGTCCCGAGACCGGGAAATTGTCCACGGCCCGCTGCGTCTGCGCGCCCCAGAGGGCCTGCGCAGGCACCTGCAGTTCTCCCATGCTGTCATGTTCGATCCGGACCTCCTGGGGACCGGCACCCTTGCTTGACGCCTTGCTCATTGCATCGACTCCGCACTTCTTCGGTTGAGGGAAAGGAAGCGTGGGCTGGCAGGGCATCGCTTCCCGGGCTGGCGGTGATCCACGATACGCGCGCACCCGTAATGCCGGATGACGGCGGCGCGGCCATCGGACCGCCGCGTCTCCGGCAGGCGCTGGCCGCACGTCGTAGAATGTGGCCCCCGCCGTCTCACCCACCTGCCGACATGTCCGAATCCGCCCTTCTCGCCCTGTCCCCGCTCGATGGCCGCTACGCCGGCAAGGTCGATGCCCTGCGCCCGATCTTCTCCGAATACGGTCTGATCAAAGCGCGCATCACGGTGGAGGTGGAATGGCTGCTGGCCCTGGCGGCCGAACCCGGCGTCACGGAACTGGCGGCGTTCTCCGCCGCCGCCGGCGCGCGGCTGCGTGCCCTCGCCGCTGGTTTCAGCCCCGCGCAGGCCGAGCGGGTCAAGGCCATCGAGCGCACCACCAACCATGACGTCAAAGCGGTGGAATATTTCATCAAGGAGCAGCTCAAGGACGATGCCGAGCTCGCCCCGGCCCTGGAGTTCGTGCATTTCGCCTGCACCAGCGAGGACATCAACAATCTGAGTTATGGGCTGATGCTGGAGCAGGCGCGCCGCGAGGTGCTGCTGCCCACGCTGGATGGCATCGCCGGTTCGCTGCGGGCGCTTGCGCACGCGCAGGCGGCGCAGCCGATGCTCTCGCGCACCCACGGCCAGACCGCCTCGCCGACCACCCTGGGCAAGGAGCTGGCCAACGTGGTGGCCCGTCTGGAGCGGCAACGCCGGCAGATCGCCGCGGTGGAACTGACGGGCAAGATCAACGGCGCGGTGGGTAACTACAACGCGCACGTGGCCAGCTATCCGGACGTGGACTGGCCGCAGTTCGCGCAGCGTTTCGTGGAGGGCCTGGGCCTGGTGTTCAATCCGTATACCACGCAGATCGAACCGCACGACAACATCGCCGAGATCGGCGATGCCGCGCGGCGTGCCAACACGATCCTCATCGATCTGTCGCGTGACATCTGGGGCTACATTTCGCTGGGCTATTTCAAGCAGCGCCTGAAGGAAGGCGAAGTGGGTTCCTCGACGATGCCGCACAAGGTCAACCCGATCGATTTCGAAAACGCCGAGGGCAACTTCGGCATCGCCAATGCGCTGTTCGAGCACTTCAGCGCCAAGCTGCCGATCAGCCGCTGGCAGCGCGACCTGACCGATTCAACGGTGCTGCGGGCGCTGGGAACGGCGTTCGGCCACAGCCAGGTGGCGCTGGATTCGCTGGCCAAGGGCCTGGGCAAGCTGGAGGTCAATCCGCAGCGGCTGGACGCGGACCTGGAGGCGGCGTGGGAAGTGCTGGCCGAAGCAGTGCAGACGGTGATGCGCCGTCATGGCCTGCCCAATCCGTACGAGCAGCTGAAGGCGCTTACCCGTGGCCAGGGCATCACGGCCGAGTCGATGCGCGCGTTCGTGGAGTCACTGGAGTTGCCGGTGGAGGCCAAGCAGCGCCTGCGGGATCTGACGCCGGGCGAGTACGTGGGCCTGGCAGCCGAGCTGGCCAGGAAGATCTGAGCGGGGGTGGGTGGCAGGGCCTGCGGCCCTGCACCTGCTCAGGCAACAGCAACAGCAACAGCAACAGCAACAGCAACAGCAACAGCAACAGCAACAGCGTAGAGCGTCGGCTCTGCGCTGTTTTGCGTTTGGCGGGGGGCGGTGGATAGGCGGGGGACGGCAAGAGCCGCATCCTGCGGGCCTCGTCTCGCGCCATCCATGGCGCTCGACGCCCCCGCCTACCCACCGCCCCCCACCCTCGACAGAAACCGGGCGACCGGTGCCCAGATGCCCGACGCATCCGCTTTGGCTTCGGCTTTGGCTTTGGCTTCGGCTTTGGCTTCGGCTTTGGCTTCGGCTTTGGATTTGGCTTTTGCTTTTCCTTTCTTTTCTCCGCGGCTGGCGCGCGCGGCATTTGTCAGGGCCGGGCGGGGAGGCTGGGTGGGGGCGTTGAGCGCCATGGATGGCGCGAGACGAGGCCCGCAGGATGCGGCTCTTGCCGTCCCCCACCCAGGCTCCCCGCCCGGCCTCCTCAAAAACCGAACAGAAACGTCCAGCCGCGAGGGGCTGTGCCGTTCGCCGCCAACTGGCGCGCATCCAAGGTGCGCAAACCTCCCGAACCACGGACAATGCGCTCATCTGTCGGATTCCCGCTGCAAGGAACACCCCCATGGCCGCACGCAAACCCGCCCCCCGCACTCCCAGAACCCATCCCCTCGAAGTCCATGCCACTGCCACCAAACCCCTCGGCATGGCACCGGCCACCTTCCTGCGTGACTACTGGCAGAAGCGCCCGCTGCTCATCCGCGGCGCCCTGCCGGACTTCGAAACGCCCGTGACGCCCGAAGACCTCGCCGGCCTGGCCTGCGAAAACGGCGTGCTCGCACGGCTGATCGAGCACGACCGTGCCGAGGACGGCTGGCGCGTGCGCACCGGACCGTTCGCCGAATCCATCTTCCCCGCCCTGCCCGAACGCGACTGGACCCTGCTGGTGCAGGACGTGGACAAATGGGATCCGGACGTACGCGCGATGATCGCCCACTTCAGCTTCCTGCCGCGCTGGCGCATGGACGATGTGATGATCAGCTACGCCGCCCCCGGCGGCTCGGTCGGCCCCCACGTCGACCAGTACGATGTCTTCCTGCTGCAGGGCCATGGCCACCGCCGCTGGGAAATCGATGCCAGCGAATCCATCCGCGGCAAGCGTCCACCGCTGGCCTTCCGCCCGGATGTTGAACTGAAGCTGCTGCAGAAATTCAAGGCCACCCACGCCTGGGTGCTCGCGCCCGGCGACATGCTGTACCTGCCGCCCAACGTGCCGCACAACGGTGTGGCCGAAGATGCCTGCCTGACGTTCTCCTTCGGCATGCGGGCACCGTCCTCCTCCGAACTGATCAGCGATTACCTGGACACCCTCGTGGCCGACGCCGACGAGAGCATCCGGTACCAGGATCCAGACCTGAAGCTGCCGGAAGACCCCAACGAGATCGACACGGCCGCGATGAACCGCGTGGTCGCCGCCCTCAACGCCATCCGCATGAACGATCCGGACAAACTCGGCGACTGGTTCGGCCGTTTCATCACGACGTACCGTGCGGCCGGCGAAGTGATGCCCAGCGGACCGGCGGCCTCCACCGCGGAGATCGAGCACGGGCTGGCACACGGGCTGCTGCTCGAACGCCATCCCTGGGCGCGGCTCGCCTGGCGCCGCGCCGCGCGCGGTGCGAGCCTTTACTGCAGCGGCCTGGACCTGACCGTGTCGGTCAAGGATGCCCAGCGGCTGTGCGCGGCCGAGCGCCTCGACGGGGGTGCCTGGCGGGCGCTCTCGGCCAAGGGACGCGCGGCGCTGGAGGAACTGATGGCGCTGGGGTTCTACCAGCTCACCGATCCCACCGCGCAGGACGAGGACGAGGACGAAGACGAGCACAACCTGGACGGCGCCGACCAGGCCGCCGTTGACGTCCCCGTGGTGGTGGACGGCACGGCACAGGTGCAGACGGTCGACAGCAGCGATTTCGACGACGGCGTGCGCGAGGTCAACGTGCATGAGGATGGCATCGAAGTGGTGGTCAGCTTCGATGAGGAGGAGGAGGACGCAGACGAAGCCGGCGCCAGCGACGAAAGCGCACCGACCCCACAGCCGGACGGCAGCGTGCCTCGCCGGGATCACTGACCGTGGCGGCGTTCCGCATCGAACGGGTGGACCATGCCGCGCAGCATGCTGCGCTGCACCGGGTGCGCCACCAGGTCTTTGTGCAGGAGCAGGGCGTGCCGGCCACGCTCGAGCGCGATGCACTGGACGCGGTCTGCGTCCATGCGCTCGCCCGTGACGCGCAGGGCGAACCGATCGGCACCGGCCGGCTGCTGCCCGACGGCCGTATCGGTCGCATGGCGGTACTGGCCGGATGGCGTGGGCGTGGGGTCGGCGAGGCGCTGCTGGAGCACCTGGTGCAGGCCGCCACCAAGGCGGGCCTGGCCCACGTGCACCTTCACGCGCAACTGCCTGCACAGGCGTTCTATGCCCGGCAGGGCTTCCTGCCCGGCGGTGCGGAACTGGTCGAGGCGGGCATTGTGCATCAACCGATGGCCCGTGCTCTGGGCAGCGCCAGCGCCATCGATACGCCCCAGGCCGCTCTCGCCGCGACCACGGCCGTCATCCATCGCGCGCGCCGCCAACTCTGGCTGCACACGCGCCAGCTCGATCCGGGCCTGCTCGACGCCGCGCCGGTGCAGGCCGCGCTGCGTCGCTTCGCCACCCGTCCGCACGACAAGCGCCTGCGGGTGATCGTGCACGACGCCGCTGCGGTGCAGTCGGCCGGCTCGCCCCTGCTGGCGCTCATGCAGCGGCTGCCCAGCGTGATACAGGTGCGCGAACCCACCGATCCGATCGACCGCGGGCTGGCATCGGCCTGTGCGGTCAACGATACCGGCGACTACTACTTTCGTCTCATGGGCAATCGCCTCGACGGCGAGGCCGCCTTCGCACTGCCATCACGTTCACGGCCGCTGGAGGAGCAATTGCAGCGCGTCTGGGACCGTTCCCGGGACTGCAGCGAACTCCGTGCCCTGGGGCTTTGAAGGCACCCTCGCGGCCCAACCTGTCTGCGAGCGGCACGGCGGATGGCAATGCGCCCCAAGCGCGCCCCTTGGCC
This sequence comes from Xanthomonas sp. 60, assembly GCF_011761925.1. NCBI lineage: Bacteria > Pseudomonadati > Pseudomonadota > Gammaproteobacteria > Lysobacterales > Lysobacteraceae > Xanthomonas > Xanthomonas sp. 60. Next base: position 174,702 of record NZ_JAASQW010000003.1, read on the forward strand.
GCCGGATGGAGGTACAATTCGAGTGTTTGAACGCGCCCGTGCATGGCTATTCATCCAGTCGGCCGGGTACTTCCAGAGCCCTACCCCACAAGCGAATAATCACACTCCATCGTGGATAATCTACTGAAGCAGTTTGCGCAGTCATCGCAACTCGCCGGCGGCAACGCCTCCTATGTCGAGGATCTGTACGAGCAGTACCTCGTCTCCCCGGACAGTGTCGATCCAAAATGGAAGACCTATTTCGACGGCTTCAAGGGCCGCGAAGCAGGTGACATTCCGCACTCGGCCGTCATTGCCCACATCGCCGACGCGGCCAAGAGCGCGCTCAGCGCCGGTACCGGTGAAGGTGGCGGCGACGAGCGCGAGCGCAATGTCGGTCGCCTGATCACCGCCTACCGTTCGCGCGGCCATCTGGGTGCCCGCCTCGATCCGCTCGGCCTGACCGAGCCGACCAATCCGCCCGATCTTGGCCTGCCCTTCCACAGCCTCTCCGAAGGCGATCTCAACGCCGAATTCAGTACCGGTGGCGTGGGTGGCCAGCCGCGCATGAAGCTGCGCGATCTTCTGGCGCGCCTGAAGGCAACCTACACCGGCTCGATCGGCGCGGAGTTCATGCACATCTCCGAGGTCGAGCAGCGCCAGTGGATCTACAGGAAGCTTGAACTCGCCGGCGGCGACTACAAGCTCGATGCGGACACCAAGCGCCGCACGCTGGAGCGCCTGACCGCCGCCGAAGGCCTCGAACGCTACCTGCACACCAAGTACGTGGGCCAGAAGCGCTTCTCGCTGGAAGGCGGCGACTCGCTGATCCCGATGATGGACACCATCATCCGCGACGCCGGCAAGGATGGCGTCAAGGACGTTGTGATCGGCATGGCCCACCGTGGCCGCCTGAACGTGCTGGTCAACACGCTGGGCAAGAACCCGCGCAAGCTGTTTGACGAGTTCGAAGGCAAGTTCGAGCACGACGACCACGCCTCGGCGGGCGATGTGAAGTACCACATGGGCTTCTCGGCCGACGTGGTGAGCGAGGGCGGTCCGGTGCATCTGGCGCTGGCCTTCAACCCCTCGCACCTGGAAATCGCCGATCCGGTGGTCGCCGGTTCCGTGCGCTCGCGCCAGGAACGCCGCAGCGACACCGCCCGCAAGCAGGTCATGCCGATCATCATCCACGGCGACGCCGCATTTGCCGGCCAGGGCGTGGTGATGGAGCTGTTCCAGATGTCCCAGGCCCGCGGTTTCGCCGTCGGTGGCACGGTCCACATCGTGGTCAACAACCAGGTCGGCTTCACCACCTCCAATCCGCAGGATTCGCGCTCCACGCTGTACTGCACCGACGTGGCCAAGATGATCGCCGCGCCGGTCTTCCACGTGAACGGCGACGACCCCGAAGCGGTGGTGTTCGCGGCCAAGCTGGCCTTCGAATTCCGGCAGAAGTTCGCCAAGGACGTGGTCATCGACCTGATGTGCTACCGCCGCTGGGGCCACAACGAGGCCGACGAGCCGGCGATCACCCAGCCGCTGATGTACCAGAAGATCCGCAAGCACACCACGACGCGCGAACTCTACGCGCAGCAGCTGGAGCAGGCGGGCGTGATCGAAGCCGGCGCCGGCAAGGCGATGGTGGAGGCCTACCGCAACAAGCTCGAAGGCGGTGAATACACCACCGAGCTGGCAACCGTGGACAAGACCCCGCCCGACAGCCCGCTGTTCGTGGATTGGCCCAAGCTGCTCGAGGGCAAGCTGTCCGACCAGGTGTCCACCGCGGTCGGCATGGAGAAGCTGACCCAGCTCGCGCAGATGATCACCACCATCCCGGAAACGGTGCAGGTGCATTCCCGTGTGGCCAAGGTATACGACGACCGTCGTCGCATGGCCGCCGGTGAGATCCCGGGCGACTGGGGCTTCGCCGAGAACCTGGCCTACGCCACGCTGCTCGATGAAGGCCACCGCCTGCGCCTGGTCGGCCAGGACGTCGGCCGCGGTACGTTCACGCACCGCCACGCGATCCTGCACGACCAGAACACCGACAGCTATTACCTGCCGCTGCGCCAGCTGGTGGATTCGCCGGAAAAGGCGACCATCATCGACTCGCTGCTGAGCGAGGAAGCCGTGATGGCGTTCGAGTACGGCTTCTCCACCACTGACCCGGGCACGCTGTGCATCTGGGAAGGCCAGTTCGGCGATTTCGCCAACGGCGCGCAGGTGGTGATCGATCAGTTCATCGCCGCCGGTGAAGCCAAGTGGGGCCGTCTGAGTGGCCTGACCCTGCTGCTGCCGCACGGGTACGAGGGACAGGGTCCGGAACACAGCTCGGCACGCCTGGAGCGCTTCCTGCAGCTGTGCGCGCTGGAGAACATGCTGGTGGTGGTGCCGTCCACGCCGGCGCAGGCGTTCCACATGCTGCGCCGTCAGCAGCACCTGACCACGCGCAAGCCGCTGATCGTGATGTCGCCGAAGTCGCTGCTGCGCCACAAGCTCGCTGTTTCGACGCTGGAAGAGCTGGCCAACGGCGAGTTCCAGCACCTGATCGGCGATGCCGGCGCGGACCCGAAGAAGGTCAAGCGCGTGGTGCTGTGCTCGGGCAAGGTGTACTACGACCTGCTGGAAGACCAGACCAAGCGCGGGCAGGACGACGTGGCGATCATCCGCGTGGAGCAGCTGTACCCGTTCCCGCGTGCGCTGCTGGCCGCCGAGCTGAAGAAGTATGGCAAGGCCACCGACGTGGTGTGGACGCAGGAAGAACCGCAGAACCAGGGTGCGTGGTACCAGATCCGCCACCACCTGCAGTTCTGCCTGGCCGATGGCCAGAACCTGCACTACGCCGGTCGCGCGCGCTCGGCATCGCCGGCCGCCGGCCACATGGCTGACCATGTCATCGAGCAGCAGAAGCTGGTTGCCGACGCGCTGGTCAACCCGTTCGACGACGCGGTCGCCGAATAACCCTCCCCCATTCCAGAAAATACGAACCCAGGAAGCTCCTGCATGGCCACCGAAGTCAAAGCCCCGGTACTGCCCGAATCCGTCGCCGACGGCACCATCGCCACCTGGCACAAGAAGGTCGGCGACGCCGTCAAGCGCGATGAAAACCTGCTCGACCTGGAAACCGACAAGGTCGTCCTGGAAGTCCCCTCGCCGGTCGACGGCGTGCTGAAGGAACTGAAGTTCCAGGAAGGCGACACGGTCACCAGCGCCCAGGTCGTGGCGATCATCGAGGAAGGTGCCGTGGCCGAAGCCGCCGCACCGGCCCCCGCCGCTGAAGAAAAGAAGGCCGACGCGGCGCCGGCCAAGGCCGCTGCTCCCGCCGCGGCCGCGGCCCCGGCACCGGCCGGCAAGTCCGCCGCCGACGCCCTGCCCCCGGGTGCCCGCTTCTCGGCGATCACCGAAGGCGTGAACCCGGCCGACGTGGACGGCACCGGCCGTCGCGGCGCGGTCACCAAGGAAGACATCGTCAATTTCGCGCGCAATGGCGGTGCCGGCAAGGCCGCTGGTGCACGTCCGGAAGAGCGCGTACCGATGACGCGCATCCGCAAGCGCATCGCCGAGCGCCTCATGGAGTCGAAGAACTCCACCGCGATGCTGACCACCTTCAACGAAGTGGACCTGTCCAAGGTCTCCGCCGCGCGCAAGGAACTGCAGGACGAGTTTGTCAAGGCGCACGGCATCAAGCTCGGCTTCATGAGCTTCTTCGTCAAGGCGGCCGCCAACGCGCTGCAGCGCTTCCCGCTGGTCAATGCATCGATCGACGGCGACGACGTGATCTATCACGGTTACGCCGACGTCTCCATCGCCGTGTCGACCGACAAGGGCCTGGTCACGCCGGTGCTGCGCAATGTCGAGCGCATGTCCTTCGCCGACATCGAAAAGACCATCGCCGACTACGCCAAGAAAGCGCGTGACGGCAAGCTGGGCCTGGACGAACTGCAGGGCGGCACGTTCACCGTGACCAATGGCGGCACCTTCGGCTCGCTGCTGTCCACGCCGATCATCAACCCGCCGCAGAGCGCCATCCTGGGCATGCATGCCATCAAGGAGCGCCCGATCGCGCAGAACGGCCAGGTCGTGATCGCACCGATGATGTACCTGGCGCTGTCCTACGACCACCGCATCATCGATGGCAAGGACTCGGTGCAGTTCCTGGTGGACATCAAGAACCAGCTCGAAAACCCGGGTCGCATGCTGTTCGGCCTGTAAGGTTCCCGGCCCCTCCGCGTCCGCGCGGAGGGGCGGGTCATTACGCCCGCAGCACCCTGCTCCCTCCCAGGCGCCAGCGCGCCGCCGGCTTCCATGAAGCTCGGGCATGCAACAAGGATCATTTCAATGGCTGAACAATTCGACGTCGTCGTCATCGGTGCCGGCCCGGCCGGCTACCATGCCGCCATCCGCGCCGCGCAGCTGGGCCTCAAAACCGCCTGCATCGACGCGGCCCTCGGCAAGGACGGCAAGCCTGCCCTCGGCGGCACCTGCCTGCGCGTGGGCTGCATCCCGTCCAAGGCACTGCTGGATTCCTCGCGCCAGTTCTGGAACATGGGCCACATCTTTGGCGACCATGGCATCAGCTTCAAGGATGCCAAGATGGACGTCGAGGCGATGATTGGCCGCAAGGACAAGATCGTCAAGCAGTTCACCGGTGGCATCGGCATGCTGTTCAAGGCGAACAAGGTAGCCGCGTACTACGGTTTCGGTGAGCTGCAGCCGGGCAACGTGGTCAAGGTCACCCAGCACGACGGTTCGATCGTCGAGCTCAAGGGCACCAACGTGATCATCGCCGCCGGTTCGGAGTCGATCGAACTGCCGTTCGCCAAGTTCGACGGCCAGACCATCGTCGACAACGTCGGCGGCCTGGATTTCACCGAAGTGCCCAAGCGCCTGGCCGTCATCGGTGCCGGTGTGATCGGCCTGGAACTGGGCAGCGTGTGGAAGCGCCTGGGCGCGGAGGTCACGATCCTGGAAGCCCTGCCGGACTTCCTGGCCGCCGCCGATGCCGAAGTGGGCAAGGTCGCGCTGAAGGAGTTCAAGAAGCAGGGCCTGGACATCAAGCTGGGCGCCAAGGTGTCCAAGGCCGAAGTGTCCGGCACGGGCAGCAAGGCCGAAGTCGCGCTGACCTATACCGACGGCGAGGGCGAGAAGTCGCTGACCGTGGACAAGCTGCTGGTGGCCGTCGGCCGTCGTGCAGCGACCAAGGGCCTGCTGGCTGAAGGCACCGGCGTGAAGGTCAACGAGCGTGGCCAGATCGAGGTCGACGACCACTGCCACACCGGCGTGGACGGCGTGTGGGCGGTCGGTGACTGCGTGCGCGGCCCGATGCTGGCGCACAAGGGCTTCGAGGAAGGCATCGCGGTGGCCGAGCTGATCGCGGGCCTGCCGGGCCACGTGAACTTCGACACCATTCCATGGGTCATCTACACCGAGCCGGAGCTGGCCTGGGTCGGCAAGACCGAGCAGCAGCTGAAGGCTGAGGGCATTCCGTACAAGGCGGGCAGCTTCCCGTTCGCCGCCAACGGCCGTGCCGTGGCGATGATCGAACCGGCTGGCTTTGTGAAGGTGCTGGCGCATGCCGAGACCGATCGCATCCTGGGCATGCACCTGGTGGGCGCGAATGTGTCCGAGCTGGTGCACGAGGGTGTGCTGACGATGGAGTTCAGCGGTTCGGCCGATGATCTGGCGCGAATCTGCCATGCGCACCCGTCGCTGTCGGAAGTGGTGCATGACGCGGCGATGGCCGTGAGCAAGCGCGCGATCCACAAGGCGAACTGATTTTCCAGCGTGTCTGTACGGCGAAAAGCCCCGCTCCGGCGGGGTTTTTTGTGGGTGCGGGGGTGCGGGGGTGGGCGCTGCGAACGGCGGAGCCCCTCGCGGCTGGCGGGGAGGCGGATGCCGCGGTTGGGCCGAGTGGGTGGGCGTTGCGGGGGACGGCAAAAACTGCGTCCTGCGTGCCTCGCTTCGCGCCATCCATGGCGCTCTACGCCCCCGCAACGCCCACCCACCCGGCCTCATACAGTCCACGCGCGTGCCAGCCGCGTTGAAGAAAATAAAAAGCAAAAGCAAAAGCAAAAGCAAAAGCAAAGGCAAAAACAGGAGCTCGAGCAAGATTATCGGCGCCAGTCACCGAGCGGCAAAGTCGCGATCCGCTTCTGCTTTTGCTTTTGCATTTGCTTTTTATTTCATTCAACGCGGCTGGGCGCGCCCGCAGCGTGTCCGAGGGTCGGGCGGGTGGGACGTGCGGGGGCGTGTCGCGCCCAGGATGGCGCGACGCGAGGCACGCAGGACGCAGCCCTTGCCGTCCCCCCCACCCAACCGCAGAGCCCACCCATGAAAGAC